>CAJWBV010000009.1 GCA_913020275.1 uncultured Rhodobiaceae bacterium | reverse complement strand
CAGCAAATCATCCTTGGCTTCGTCGATACCGGCAACATCGTCAAAAGTTACCCGCCCATGGGCTTCGGTCAGCAACTTGGCCTTGGATTTACCAAACCCCATGGCACCTCGACCACCGCCTTGCATCTGGCGCATGAAGAAAACCCATACGCCGATAAGCAACAGCATCGGGAACCATGAAATCAAAACACCCAGCAATGTCGGCGAGCCGGAGCGGTCGGGGCGTGCGGTAATGGCCACGCCGCGCTCCTGCAGGCGTTGTACCAGCGACGGGTCATTTGGCGGCGCAAAGGTCTTAAACGAAGAGCCATCGGAGTAATGTCCGGAAATGGCGTCGCCCTCAATGGTGACATCGGCAATGTTTCCGGCATCAACCTGCGCCGTAAACTGCGAAAAATTAATCTCATTGTTAGCGGTATTGCTGCGCGGGCCCTGAAAAATATTGAACAGGGTAAACAACATTAGGGCTACTATCACCCAAACCGCAAAATTTCTCATTCCGCTCACGATTTTACCTTTCCTGCATTCCGTGACTTATTTCAAAGACGCTCTTAAGTTCCAAATAAATATAGGGGGCGGTGGGTTACATTACCACCCCGCCTTGCCGTTGATTTCAGGCAGATATGGCGTTTCCGGCTGCCATGGCACCATGTTAACCCTGTTTTGTTCTGCCAAAACCGGGCATGAAACCAGGCCATCTGCATCAAAAACCGCTGGTAAAACATGGAGATAGCAACGCGGCACGGCTTTTGGCACTTGCAAGCCGGCGCGCTCAAGCCGGCCTAGCCCCTCACCCCCCAAGGGCGCGGCAAAAAGACCCGTTTTTGCTTTTTTGCCCTCACGAATTTCAACAAAAAACCGGCGATCCCAGACACTGCCACCGCGCGCGAGCGGAACGGGCGGCAAAGCGTCAAGCGCGGCGACCTCACGTCCGATCATAATTTCATTTGCCCGCCAGCGGATCATACACCCGCCCAGCGTGTGCCCGCCCGACCCGCGCGCCCCGATCAGCGCGGTGGCATGGGTTAGGCTCGTCTCAGGCGGCGCGAATTTGACCGGCCCCATGCGTGCCATCACATGGCGCAGAACGCGCAGGCGCAAAAGTGCCGGTAGGCTCAAAAAAGAGGCTTTGTCGAGGCTGTAAAACCCACAAAAATGATAGCCGCCATGCGACTGCAACCAATCGGTTACTTGCGCGTCCAGATAGTCACGCATTTGTCTCATATTGGCCGCTGTGCGCGCCAGCGCGCGCGCGCGCAAACCCAGCCCATCAAGCATATTTTCGGCCTGACGCCAGCGCACCCGCTCAAATTGATCGTCCATATTGCTGGGGTCTTCAACCCAGTCAAATTTGGCCCTTCGCACAATACCGGCCAAAAGTGCCGGATCGGTCTCCAGAAACGGCCTCAGAATTTGCAAATCTCCGGCGGCGGTTTCCAGCTTTTGCACCGGTGCCATGCCCGACAGCCCGTCAACGCCGCTGCCGCACGCCAGCCGCATCAATAATGTTTCGGCCTGATCGCGCTGATGGTGGGCAACAATCAGAGCAGGAATTTTGCGCTTTGCGCACCAGCCGGCCATGAGCCGATAGCGCAATTCGCGCGCCGCCTGCTGAATGCCGCCTGCGCCCAGCGGTGTATCCCCTCGCAAAACTTTATGCGGCAAGCCGACCCGTCGGCAGGTTTCGGCCACAAGGCGCATTTCCTGTCGTGCTTCTTTTCGCAAACCATGGTCGACGCTGACGACGTGAAACTTGGGGGCATTGGATTTTTTTTGTGCCGCCGCGGCCAGCGCGACAAGTGCCATCGAGTCACGCCCGCCCGACACGGCCAAAGCGTACTGCGCGTGCGGGGCAAGCTGTTTCAGCGCCGCGAGAAAACGCGGCGCGGTGGTCGGCGGTTTTTTCTCAGGACGCGCAGCCGACACGGGCTTTTTCAATCTGCACACGCTTGGCAATCGCCTGCGGTGCTTGGGGGAATTTCACGGCCAATTCCTTGAACGCATCGCAACTTGTTTTTTTCTCGCCCATTGCCGCCAGTGTCATGCCCAATTTAAGAAGGCTGTCAGGGGCTTTGGTGCTTTGCTGATAGGTCGTATAGCCTGCCAAAAACGCTTCTGCCGCCTGCTTGAACTGACGGCGCACATAAAAGGTTTCGCCTAACCAATATTGCGCATTGCCCGCGAGTTTGTGAGCCGGAAAACGCACCAGCATTTGCTCGAAGTCGGTTTGTGCACCAGCATATGCGCCCGCGCGCAAATCTGCGAGAGCGCGGTCATAAAGGTCTTTGGGATCATTGAGCGGTGGCCGAATGGCGGCCTCCGCCGGTGGATTTTGCATGGGCAAATCGCCCTCGCCAATCAGCGCAACCGGTCCTTCGCCCTCACTCGCCGGCGCGTCCAGCTTTTCGACCGGTGTCGCCATGCGAATTTGCCCCAGCACTTCCGGCTCTTCCGAGGGCATGGCATCGGGGTCACGCGCCGCGCGGCCCAGACTGCCTTCGATCTGCTGAAAACGAAACTCATTGTCTTGGCGCACGGTTTCAACCTGTTGCATCAGTTTGTCCAGCGACTGCACAAGCTCTGCCGTCTGGCCGCTCACCTGACGCAAATTTTCCTCAATCGTGCTGAGGCGCAAGCGAATACCGGCGGCTTTTGCAGGGTCCGCGAAAGCATCATCTATCTGTGTCGGGGTCGGGTTCGTTGTATTGACGTTCCCCGCCTCACCGGGCGGGTTGACCCCCAATTCACCAATTTGCACCGCCATTTCTTCCAAACGTTGGTCAATCGTGCGCAGCCGTGTCATTTGCTGGCGCATCATCAGCGTGCGGTCGGCCGCCATGCGCTGTTCAAGCTCGGTAATTTTCGCCTGAAGCGCCGCGATGCCGGTTTTCGCACCCGACATATTGTCACCGCCATCGACCGAACCATAAGGGGTCGGCGCAAGCGGTGTTAAGGGGGCTTCGATAACGGGCACCTCAATCAACGGAACCTCGACCGCCGTCTCCGGCGCGGGCGCTTCCTGCGCCGCCACAACACTCGGCGCAACCGAGGCAAGCCCCAGACATGTGATTAACACGAAGTTTTTCATAGGCTTAAACATGCACTAAAATGCTGGCAAAAATAGGGCAAAAAGCAAAGGGCGCCTGAAAAGACGCCCTTTACGAAAAGTGTTCTTGGATTAGCGGATGGTTGAAACCGAACGACGGTTTTTCGACCAGCAGCTTTCTTCCGCGCACAGGGAAACCGGACGCTCTTTACCAAAAGAGATCGTCTGCAGACGGCTGGCGTTTACGCCCTGAGAGATCAGAAAGTCGCGCACGGCATTGGCACGACGCGCACCCAGAGCCAGATTGTATTCGCGTGTGCCGCGTTCGTCAGCATGGCCTTCAATGGTCATATTGATGCCGCCATTCTGGTTCAGCCATTCAGCCTGGCGCACCAGCGTGCCGCGGGCCGAAGCATCAAGAACAGATCGGTCTGTCTCGAAGAAAACGCGGTCGCCAACATTTTCGACCAGATATTTGGCCGATGCCGAACCGCCCGATGCGGATGAAGAAGCCGAACCGGTTGTGTAGCTTGGCGCGGCACATGCTGCGAGAACCATGGCTGCAAAACCAAATGCCGCAATTTTTTTCAAAGGTAAATAAGTGGTCATCATGGGCTTCCTTCCGAATAAACCGATATGAACTGTACTTGGCCTCGTTTTATAGTAACAAAACAAATTAGACAGCTTTGTTAAACCAAAACCGCGCAGAAATGTAAACCTGCAAACGCGTGCAAAGATAGCCTTTCAAATTCGGAGTCTAGCGGATGAGCGGCGACCATGCCGGGTCTGATGCCCAGCCTTCCACCGGTACGGGTTGTTCATTATATCCCGTAACATCCACCGTCCATAATTTGGGGCCGCCATCGGCACCTTTGCTCTCGCGGAAAAACGCCAATACACGGCCATTTGGCGACCATGCCGGGCCTTCATTGTGGAAGCCTTCGGTCAAAATGCGCTCGCCGCTGCCATCGGTTTTCATCACACCGATGAGAAACCGGCCCTTATAGGTTTTGGTAAAGGCGATCAAATCGCCGCGCGGAGACCAGACGGGTGTTGCATATCGGCCCTCGCCATAGCTGATGCGCCGCACATTTGTGCCGTCGGATTCCATAATATAAATTTGCTGTGTGCCCATGCGATCGGACTCGAAAACGATTTGCCCGCCATCGGGCGCGTAGCACGGCGCGGTATCAATGGCGAGAGACGAGGTAAGCCGCCTGGTTTCGCGGGTACGCAAATCCATTGTGTAAATATTCGAATTGCCGTTGCGCTCAAGGCTCATCACAATTTTCTGGCCGTCGGGTGAAAACCGTGGCGCAAAGGTCATGCCCGGAAAATCACCGACGACTTCCTGCTGTCCGGTCTCGATATTCAGCAGATAAACGCGCGGCTTGTTGCGATAATAGGACAAATAGGTGATTTCCTGCGCGGTTGGGCTGAAGCGCGGGGTCAGCGCCAGCGTGCGCCCGTCGGTCAATTCGCTGCGGGCATAGCCGTCTTGATCCATGATTGCCAGCCGCTTGACGCGCTTGTTTTTGGGCCCGGATTCAGACACAAAAACAATGCGTGTGTCGAAATATCCGGTTTCTCCGGTCAGGCGTTCATAAATTGCATCAGCCACAAGATGGCTAATGCGCCGCCAGTTCTCCGGCGTGGTGAAGAATTGCAGGCCCGTCATTTGTTGCTGGGCAACCACATCCCACAATCTGAACTCCACCCTCAAACGCCCGTCATTCTGGCGAATGGCGCGGCCGGTAACCAACGCAAGCGCATTGACCAGCCGCCAATCGCGAAAGCGCGGGCGCACATTCACATCGACTTGCGTTTCAATAAAGGCGGCGCGCTCTATGGGGCGAAACAATCCCGAACGCTCCAGATCCGCCGTAACGACTTGGGCCAGTTTCATGCCCACCCCGTCTTCACTGACAAAATCCAGCACCGCAATGGGCAGCGGCTCGACATTGCCTTGTGTGATATCAATCTTCAGCGCGGCACCGGCCGGTGCGCCTGCGAACACGGCCAGCGCAACCACCCATCCCAGAAAATTACGAATACCCATGAAACAACCCTTCCTGCTAACCCCCCAGCATTTTGCCGGGATCAAACTTTAATTCAATGTCGCGCCAAGCGGCATATTTTTCGGGCGGCATTTCAAACGGCTGGCACCGGCGAATGGCGCGCAACACGCTTTCAGCCGCGGCGCGGAAAAACGGGTCGCCCAATTGCGCACGGTTCATAACTTTGGGGCCGGCCGAAATCATGCCGTTCGGTGCCAGCGACACACGCACTTGCACAATCAAATCTTCAGCATTGCGCGCGCCCGATGGCGGGTTCCAGCAGCGCCGCATTTGTGTTCGGAAGGCGTCAATCTCATTCAGGGTCAATCTGAAATTTTCAGAAGGCACCTCTTCTTCCGCCACCGGCTCGGCCTCAGCTGGCGTGTCGGGCGTTTTATTAAGTAAAGCGCGTATTTGCGACACATCCAGCACCGGTTTGGGCTTGGGCGGTGCGGGCCGCGCCACGGGCCGCAACTGGCGTATGGGGCTGGTTTCGGCGGGTGCTTTTTCAACCGGATCGGTAAAAGTGTCGGCGACCGGCGGTTTTTCGCGCACCGGTTCGGGAAGCGGCATGGCCTCGGCAGGCGCAGGCGGCGGCGGGGCCCTCTCACGCGCCACGGGCTGGGCCGGTTTTGCCGGGGCGGGTTCTTTCTCCAAAATTTCCTTTTTCGGTTTATCGCGCGTCAGGCGGGTGAACTCTTCCACCGTCACAATCTCCACCGGCAATAAAGCATCATTTGTATCAAGCGCTGTCATGACGGGGGTCCAAAACCCCACAACGACCGCCAGTGCGACGTGAAGCCCAAGAGAGGCGGATATGTCACGACCGGCAATCACGGGGCTATTTACGCCCGCTATCTTGTTCGGTAACAAGCGCGACTCGGGTAAATCCGGCATTGTTTATGCGCGCCACCACCGCCGCCACACGCCCGTAGGCCACATCACGGTCGCCGCGCACATAAATACGCTGATCATATCCGGTGCCGATCAGGGCCTTCAGGCGGGGCACGAGGTCACGCAGATTAACTTCCGTTTCCTCGATAAAAATCTGGCCGCCCTGATTGACCGAAATCGCCAGTGGCTCGTCATCGCCCGTCAGCGCCTGTGCGCCGGCCTTGGGCAGATTGACGGGCACGCCCACCGTCAATAGCGGGGCGGCGACCATGAATACAATCAGCAACACCAGCATCACATCGACCATCGGGGTTACGTTGATCTCGCTCATGGGCTGGTAGCGTGGGCGCCGCTGCGAGGCCGGTTTTTTTTCGGAAGTCGACATGCCCATCGCTTTTATCCGTTGTCAGACTGGCGCGCGAGCAGCACGGCAAAATCATCGGCAAACAAATCGAGACGCGCGCCGAAGCGCGTCAGGTCATGGGAAAATTTATTATAGGCGATAACGGCAGGAATGGCCGCCAGCAAGCCCAGACCGGTGGCAAAAAGAGCTTCGGCAATACCCGGCGCAACAACGGCCAAATTGGTGTCGCGCGTCATGGCAATCGCCTGAAAGCTGTTCATAATGCCCCATACCGTTCCGAAAAGACCGATAAAGGGCGCAACTGCTCCGACGGTAGCCAGAAACAGCATACGCCGCTCCAATAGCCCCATTTCGCGCGCCACGGCGGAGGTCAGTGTGCGCTCCACCCGTCGAATTAAATTGTCATTGTTCTGGTTCTTCTTACCCGTCTCGCCGCGGGCAAACTCGCGCATGGCGGCAATGAAAACGCCCGACATTGGGTCGGGGCGACCCGAATTGACCTTGCGATAGAGGTTTTGCAACGAGTCTCCCGACCAAAATTGCTGTTCGAAATCCTCTGCCGCCTTGTCGATGCGCCGGAAGAGAAAGGTTTTCTCAAAAATAATCGCCCAGCTCCAGACAGATGAGAAAATCAGTCCGATCATGACAAGTTTGACGACAATATCGGCGCGGATAAATAGCGCCCATAATGAAAAATCTGCGGCTGCGGCCAGCGCCGGCGTATCAAGGGCTACCGTTTCCATCTCATACCTCTCTGCATTTACGGGCTAGACTATAGTGAAATTGTGACAAAACTTGGGCTAACGGGCGTTACCCGCGTTGCGGCGCGTTAAAATCCGGCGGCTTATCGGTGAGCCATGGCGCCATCTGGTCGACCGTTTTTGCAGGCATGCGCCGCGGCTTGCCGTCAAGGTCAATGCAGGCCGCCAGAATTTCTGCCTGCCACAATAATTCCCCATTGCGACGAATGGTTTGCCAGGCGGTCAGGCGCGGGCCCCGCGCGGCGGTAAAAATCGTCTCCACCACCAGCACATCGTCGATGCGCGCCGGGGCAACAAATTCGATATTCATACCCCGCACGACAAAGGCCAGCGGCGGCTCATGTGTGAGCAAATCAGAATGTATGACACCGGCAAGACGCAGGAAACTGGAGCGGCCGCGCTCGGCGAATTTCAGATAATTGGCATGATACACAACACCGGAAAAATCAGTGTCTTCGTAATAGACACGCACATCGAGTTTATGAATTTTGTCTGTAAACGCGCCGTCCATTCGCCTCGTATCCCTTATTCCTTGGCTGTGTCGAAAAGGTCGCCATCATAACCGCGTGGCAATTCCAGCCCCAAATGTTCAAACGCCACCGGCATAAGCACGCGGCCTCGCGGCGTGCGATTGACAAACCCAAGCTGGATCAAAAACGGCTCGACAATATCTTCCAGCGCATCGCGCGGCTCGCCCAATGCGGCGGCCATTGTGTCAATGCCAACCGGCCCGCCCATGAATTTTTCGGCCATCACCTTCAAATAGCGGTGGTCGAGCGCGTCCAGCCCGCGGCTGTCAACATCAAGACGTTTGAGCGCGCGGTCGGCGAGTTTCGCATCAATGCAGGTCGCCTCTTCAAAGCTCGCAAAATCGCGCACGCGCCGCAATAAGCGCCCCGCCACACGCGGTGTGCCGCGCGCGCGCCCGGCTATTTCGCGCGCGCCATCATCGGTGACATCCAGCCCCATCAGCGCGCTGTTGCGGCGGATAATCTGTTCCAATTCTTCAATGTCGTAAAATTCAAGATAAACCGGAATACCGAAGCGGTCGCGCAAGGGCGTTGTCAGCAGGCCGGAGCGCGTGGTCGCGCCGACCAGCGTGAAAGGCGGCAAATCGATTTTGACCGAGCGCGCGGCAGGGCCTTCGCCGATCATCAAATCAAGTTCGAAATCTTCCATTGCCGGGTACAATATTTCTTCAACCGCCGGGCTCAGCCGGTGTATCTCATCGATGAACAAAACATCGTGCGGCTCCAGATTTGTCAGAAGCGATGCCAGATCACCGGCTTTTGAAATGACCGGACCGGAAGTCGAGCGGAAGCCCGACCCCAACTCACGCGCGATAATCTGCGCCAGCGTGGTTTTGCCAAGCCCCGGCGGGCCGGCGAGCAGCACATGGTCGAGGGCTTCCTTGCGCCCGCGCGCCGCGCCGATGAAAACAGAAAGGTTTTCGCGGCCTTTTTTCTGGCCGATAAACCCGTCAAGCGAGGTCGGCCGCAAGGCGGTATCGTGGTCGTCGCCTGCCGCATCTATCAGCCTGTCGGTCATTTTGCCAACTCCTTCAGGGCCTTCCGGATCAAGGTTTCAGCACTCTCGCCCTCATCACCCTCAGATGCCGCGGCTGCCGCTTGCAGGGCGCGATGCGCCTCGGCGCGCTGATATCCCAAATTGGTCAGCGCCGACATGGCATCAAGATGGGCTTGCGATGCTGGCCCGCCGGCATCAGTACTTACGGCTACACCAAAGGCGGCTTCGGGTATTTTGTCTTTCAACTCCTGCACAATGCGCTGGGCGACTTTCGGGCCGACACCGGGGGCGCGGGCAACCATGGCCTTGTCTTCGGCGGCCACGGCCTGCACAAGATCGGCGGGCGACAACACACCTTGAATGGCCAGCGCAACCTTGGCCCCAACCCCTTGCACACCCATGAGAAGTTTGAACCAGCTGCGCTCTTCTTCGCTCAAAAAACCGAACAGCCGAAACTGGTCTTCGCGCACATAAGTTTCGATTGCCAGCGACACTGCCTCACCGTCGGGCGGGCATCCGTCCAGTAGCCGCGCCGACCCTTCGACCATATAGCCGACGCCGCCCACATCCACGAGCACCCAATTTTCACCGCGCCCGTCCAGGCGACCGCGCAACCGCCCGATCATTTGCCGACCTCCAGCGCTTGCGCCAGACGCCCGCCAAGATCTCCGGCATGGGCCAGCGTAATCGCCACAGCAAGCGCATCGGCGGCATGTTCATCCGCAGCGCGCGCCTGCGGCAACAACACCTTTATCATGGCCGCAATTTGTTCTTTGGCCGCATGGCCGGACCCCGTCACCGTGCGTTTGATGAAATTCGGCGCATACTCATGCACCGGAATATTGCGCCGCGCCGGTACCAGCAGACAAACCGCGCGGGCTTGACCCAGCTTGAGGGTGGCGGCACCGTCGCGATTGACGAAAGTTTGCTCCACCCCCGCATGGTCGGGCGCCCAAGCGTCAAACACTTCTTCCAGCCCGCTTTCGATTTGCAAAAGGCGCGTCGGCAACGGGTCAGCCTGTTTTGAGGCTATGGATCCGTTTGCCACATGAACGAGTTTCGGGCCCGTCACGTCGATAACCCCCCAGCCGGTAAAACGAAGCCCGGGGTCAAGCCCGATCAGGCGATGGCTGGGGTTGGTGCTCATGCGAATTTTACCCTCTGCTCAGCTTGACAATTTTTCCATCACCTCATCGGCAATATCAAAATTTGCGTAAACATTTTGCACATCGTCAAGGTCGTCCAGCGCGTCCATGAATTTCAGAACTTTTTCGGCAGCCTCGGCATCGACGGGCACATCATTTTGCGGTTTCCACACAATGCTTGCCGCTTGCGGCTCACCCAAAACACCGGCAAGCACATCGACCACGCCGTGCAAATCTTCCATCGAACAGATGATTTCATGGCCGTCTTCGCCCGATACCACATCTTCGGCACCGGCTTCGATGGCCGCCTCGAACACCGTTTCGGCATCGGCGGCGTCAGGCCCGTATTCGATCGAGCCGACCCTGTCGAACATGAAAGAAACCGAACCGGTTTCACCCATATTGCCGCCCGATTTGGAAAAGGTTGAGCGCACATCGCTTGCCGTGCGATTGCGATTGTCGGTTAGCGTTTCGACAATGACGCCGATCCCGCCCGGACCAAAACCCTCATAGCGCACTTCGTCATAATTTTCGCCATCGGCATCAGCGCTTTTTTTGATGGCACGTTCAATATTGTCTTTCGGCATATTTTGGGCGCGCGCCGCGAGTATGGCCGTGCGCAGGCGCGGATTGCTGTCGGGATCCGGCATGCCCATTTTGGCGGCCACGGTAATTTCTTTTGCCAGTCGCGAGAAGATTTTCGCGCGCTTTTTGTCCTGCGCACCCTTGCGGTGCTGAATATTTTTGAATTTGGAATGGCCTGCCATAACGTTCAACTCTGCCAAAGTGAAAATTCAACGGTCACGGCACCGTGAAAGGATGCCGAATCACTCGACATACGTTAGCCGTTCATCGCCGTACTGGAAAGCCTGCCGCCGAAACGAAGCGGCGCAATATCAACCGCCAGACCGCTTTGGTCGTCGGTTTCCACCACCAAGCCGCAAAGCGTCGGCGTGCCCGGTGCCGGAGCAAAGCGCCCGCCGCGCAATTTCGTGCGGAAGCGCTTTAACGGCTCTTCTTTTTCCATGCCTATGACACTGTCATAATCGCCGCACATGCCGGCGTCGGTTTGATAGGCCGTGCCATTCGGCAAAATCTGTGCATCTGCCGTCGGCACATGGGTGTGGGTGCCGACCACAAGGCTCGCGCGCCCGTCGCAAAAATGCCCCATCGCCATTTTTTCAGATGTCGCCTCGGCATGCACGTCGACAATAATGGCATCGGCCGACTCGCCCAGCGGACAAGCCGCCAATTCGCGCTCAATGGCGACAAACGGGTCGTCCAGCGTTTCCATGAATAACTGCCCCATGACATTGACCACCATGACGCGCTGGTCGCCCGCCTGAAAAAGATTGGCACCGATACCCGGCGTGCCGGATGGGAAATTTACCGGTCGCAACAGGCGATTTTCAGTGTCGATATAGCCTTGAATTTCCTGCTGGTCCCAAACGTGATTGCCGGTAGAGATGACATCGACACCGGCCTCGAAAAAAGCCTCGGCAATCGCCGGTGTAATGCCAAAACCGCCGGCGGCATTTTCGCCATTGACGATGACGAAATCGAGCGCCCATTGCTTGCGCCATAGCGGAACCTGCCGCAACACGGCTTCGCGCGCCGCGCGCCCCACCACATCGCCGAGAAACAAAATTTTCATAAACGCTCACCCTCACCACACCTAATTGCCCGCATTGGCGTCACCACCATATCAAGCGGTGCGTCGTGCGGTTCCACCGGACATTTTTCAACCATCTGCTCATCAAAAGCCAGACCGATTGCACGCAAATGACATTTT
>CAJWBV010000008.1 GCA_913020275.1 uncultured Rhodobiaceae bacterium | reverse complement strand
CGCTGGCGCTCAAAGGTCGGGACCTGCCCGTGCCGCGCGCCGTAGGTGGCATTGCGCGTCTCAGTTTTGACGAATTATGCGAGGCGGCCAGAGGCGCGGCGGATTATCTCGCATTGGCGCAACATTTCCACACTTTGTTTATCGACAATATTCCGCGCTTGCGCACCGACAAGCGCAACGAGGCAGTGCGCTTTGTCACGCTCATTGACGCGCTTTATGAACATAAGGTCAAACTCGTGGCCTCGGCCGACGGTGAGCCGGACGCGCTTTATCCGGCGGGCGACGGCGCGTTTGAATTTGAACGCACCGTGTCGCGCTTGATGGAGATGCGGGCGCAACATTATCTGGCTCTTCCCCATCTTGGGCGGAGTGATTAGCGTCTTGGGGCTTGAATTTGCGCGCGTTTCACGCTACGTCGCAACGGGATCTCCGGCTTCATACCACACTATTAGGGAAGGTTTATCATGGCTCGTAAAAAAATCGCACTCATTGGTGGCGGACAGATCGGCGGCACGCTGGCACATCTCGCCGGCCTGAAGGAACTTGGCGACATTGTCATTTTCGATATTGTCGACGGCATACCGCAAGGCAAGGCACTCGATCTGGCTGAAAGCTCTCCCGTTAGCGGCTTTGACGCCGCGCTGAAAGGCACGAAATCCTATGCCGCCATTCGCGGTGCCGACGTTGTCATCGTTACCGCCGGTGTGCCGCGCAAACCCGGCATGAGCCGCGACGACCTGATCGAGATCAATTTGAAAGTCATGCGGCAAGTCGGCGAGGGCATCAAAAGATACGCGCCCAAGGCCTTCGTTATTTGTATTACCAATCCGCTTGATGCCATGGTCTGGGCGCTGCAGAAATTTTCCGGCCTGCCGAAAAACAAAGTGGTGGGCATGGCCGGCGTGCTGGACGCGGCGCGCTTCCGTTATTTTCTGGCCGAGGAATTCAATGTCTCGGTGCGTGATGTAACGGCCTTTGTGTTGGGCGGCCACGGCGACACAATGGTGCCGTCCGTACGCTATTCAACCGTGGCGGGTATTCCGCTGCCGGATCTGGTCAAGATGAAATGGACCACGCAAAAACGCATTGACGAAATTGTGCAACGCACGCGCGATGGCGGAGCCGAAATTGTGGCCTTGCTGAAAACCGGGTCGGCGTTTTACGCCCCGGCAGCCTCGGCCATTGAAATGGCGGAAGCCTATTTGAAAGACCAAAAGCGCGTCCTGCCTTGCGCCGCGCATCTGAACGGTGAATATGGCCAGAAAAATATTTATGTCGGTGTGCCCGTGGTGATTGGCGAAAAAGGTGTGGAGCGCGTGGTTGAGATTAAACTCGATGCCGATGAGCGCGCCGGTTTCCGCAAATCCGTCAAAGCCGTTCAGGGATTGCTGGACGCATGCCGCAAGATCGAACCGAAATTGAAGTAAGCGCGCGCCAAAACAGTTGTTTGTTTGGTTATGACATTATTTATGTCATAATGCACTTTGTCGAATTCCTATCCGACGGAGCAAAAAATGTTGCGAAAAACACTTAGACTCTTTGGATGGCTCGGAACGGGTATCCTTATTTTGGTTGTGACGGCATTTGTGGCTTTGAGCAACAGCGAAGCCTTGCAAGACCGTTTGGTCGCCGTCGGCGTGCAAAATAATGTCGCCGCGGGCCTTGTCGATGACTGGGGCGGTGACAATTTGGAAGTTGCTTTTTGCGGCACGGCATCGCCCATGGGCAATGGCCCGCGCGCGCAACAATGCGTCGCTGTTTTCGCCGGTGACAAATTTTTCATTGTCGATGCAGGCGCGCGTTCCGCGGCGCGTGCCAATGAAATAGGCCTGCCAATGGGGCGTCTGAGTGGTGTGTTGCTGACGCATTTTCATTCCGACCACATATCCGCGCTGGGCGAGATGCATCTGGCGAGCTGGGTGCGCGGGCGTCCAAGCAAGCTGGATGTCTATGGGGGGCCGGGCATCAACCAGGTGGTCGACGGGTTCAACATGGCTTACGGGCTTGATTACGGCTATCGGGTTGCCCATCACGGCATGGCCGTGCTGCCGCCTGCCCATGCGGGATTGCGGGCACACGCCATTGATGCGCCTGAAACCGGCTCGGTTACAATTTATGAAGAAGACGGGCTGAAAATTTCCGCCTTCACCGTGCCCCACCCGCCCATTACACCGGCCTATGGCTATCGCTTTGATTATCGGGGCCGGTCGGTGGTGATCAGCGGTGACACGAAAAAAAGCAACAGGCTGGCTGCGGCGGCACAAAATGCCGATGTCTTAATCCACGAAGTTTTGCAACCGCAACTGGTAAAGGCGATTACCGATGCACTGGACGCAGCGGAGGTTGATGCGCTGTCCAAACTTCTGACCGACACGCTTGATTATCATACAACACCTGTCGAGGCCGCCGAAATTGCCAATGCCGCCAATGTCGACACATTGGTGTTCAACCATTTTGCCCCGCCGCCGGCAAATGCCATTGCCGCGCGCATTTTCATGCGCGGTGTAAAAGATGTGCGCCCGCAAGGGGCTGTAATGTCCGATGACGGCATGCGCATCACCCTGCCGCCGAAAACGGGCGATGCACCGAGCATTATTGAAATTTCCAGTAACTAGAAATTTGCCAGCTTAAGGGGCTGTTTTCGGTTGAGATGGCCCTGGCGCTGGTCTAGGTTTAAGCCCTATCCGATCAGTTCTGTGAGGGGTTTTCATGAACATTCACGAATATCAGGCCAAGCAGGTACTTGAGGCCTATCAGGTGCCCGTGCCTCGCGGCCATGTCGCATTCACACCCGATGAAGCTGTCAAGGCCGCCGAAGAGCTTGGCGGCCCGGTATGGGTGGTCAAAGCGCAGATTCATGCAGGCGGCCGCGGCAAGGGCGGCGGCGTCAAAGTGGTTAAATCGCTTGAAGAAGTTCGCGAAGAAGCCACCCGCATGCTGGGCATGACGCTGATCACGCATCAGACCGGCCCCGAAGGGCGCGAAGTGGGCCGCATTTACGTCGAAGACGGCTCCGACATTGCCCGCGAACTTTACCTGTCGGCGCTGGTCGACCGCGCGACCTCGCGTATTTCCTTCATCGCCTCAACCGAAGGCGGCATGGACATTGAGGAAGTGGCGGCGCAGACACCGGAGAAAATTCTGACGATCGATGTTGACCCCGCCGGTGGTATTTCCGGCCATCACGGGCGCCAAATCGCCTTTGCGCTGGGGCTGGAGGGCGACCAGGTGAAACAGGCTACCGCCCTGATTGCCAATCTCTATCGCGCTTTTGTTGAAAAGGACATGTCGCTTCTGGAGATTAACCCGCTGGTTGTAACCGGCGCGGGCGATTTGATCTGCCTTGACGCCAAGGTGAATTTCGACAGCAACGCGCTTTATCGCCATGACGACATTATGGATTTGCGCGATCTGGCCGAAGAAGATCCGGCCGAGGTCAAAGCCTCGGAGTTTGACTTGAACTATATCAAGCTGGACGGCACGATTGGCTGCATGGTCAATGGTGCCGGGCTTGCCATGGCGACCATGGACATTATCAAGCTTTATGGGGCCGAGCCCGCTAATTTTCTGGATGTTGGCGGCGGTGCCACCAAGGAAAAAGTAACTGAGGCTTTCAAAATCATCATGTCCGATGACAATGTAGAAGGCATATTGGTCAATATTTTTGGCGGCATTATGCGCTGCGATGTCATCGCCGAAGGCGTTGTCGCGGCGGCGCGCGAAACCCGGCTCGCCGTGCCGTTGGTTGTGCGTTTGGCCGGTACAAATGTTGAATTGGGTCAGAAGATTTTGTCCGAGTCCGGCCTCACGATTATTCCGGCTGATGATCTGGACGATGCGGCGGAAAAAATTGTCGCCGCAGTGAAGGAGGCTTCATAATGTCGGTTCTGGTCAATAAGGATACCAAAGTAATTTGTCAGGGCTTTACCGGTTCGCAAGGCACGTTCCACTCCGAACAGGCTGTGGCATATGGCACAAAACTTGTCGGCGGCGTGACGCCGGGCCGTGGTGGACAAACCCATCTCGATTTGCCGGTCTTTGACACGGTGGGAGATGCGGTTGCCGCCACCGGCGCAACGGCAAGCGCAATCTATGTGCCGCCGCCCTTTGCGGCCGACGCCATTTTGGAAGCCATTGATGCCGGTATCGAGCTGGCGGTCTGCATTACCGAGGGCATTCCGGTTACCGATATGATCCGCGTCAAGCGCGCGCTGCAAGGCTCAAACACGCGGCTGGTGGGCCCGAATTGTCCGGGCGTCATTACACCTGGCGAATGCAAAATCGGCATCATGCCGGGTCATATTCACAATCGCGGTTCGGTCGGCATTGTGTCGCGTTCGGGCACGCTGACTTATGAGGCCGTCGCGCAGACGACTGCGGCCGGGCTCGGTCAGTCAACCTGTATCGGCATTGGTGGCGATCCGGTGAACGGCACAAACTTCATTGATTGTCTCGATATGTTTCTGGGTGATGATGAAACGGAATCGATTATCATGATTGGCGAAATTGGCGGTTCGGCCGAAGAAGAAGCGGCGGAATTTTTGAAAGCCTCCAAGGTGAAAAAACCCGTTGTTGGGTTCATTGCCGGGGTGACGGCCCCTCCCGGACGGCGCATGGGCCATGCCGGTGCAATTATCGCCGGTGGCAAGGGCGGTGCGGAAGATAAAATGGATGCGATGCGTTCGGCTGGCGTTACGGTTTCGCCGTCACCGGCCGCACTTGGCAAGACGTTGGTCGAAGTGTTAAAGGGCTGACCGCCGCTACCGATTAAGATTGCTGTCAGGCATTTTTTTCGTTTAAGCTGTGGTATTTAGTAAGGCTCAAAGGGGTAAGTTATGGCGCGTACGCCGTCGCATGGAGCGAGTAAAAATCCTCTCGAATTATCCGGGCATTTTGACGGTGCCAACGCGCATTACCTCGAACAACAATATACCCGCTACAAAAACAACGACCCCGCGCTGGGCGAAAGCTGGCGCGACTATTTTGCCCGTCTGGAAAATGGCGCAGAAGGTGGCGCCCCCGATGTGATGCCGCAGGCCCCTTCGTGGCAACGCGCAGACTGGCCGCCGGTTGTCAATGGTGAAATGACGGCTGTGCTGGACGGAAACTGGCCCGCCGACACACCCAATCAGGCAGAACTGGGCGACAAGATTGCAGCGCGCATGACAGGCGCCGACGAACAGGCGGTGCGCGCGGCCACGCTGGACAGTGTGCGTGCCATTATGATGATCCGCGCCTATCGTTTTCGCGGCCATCTGGCGGCTAATTTGGATCCGTTGGGTCTGGAGCCGCCTGCGTCGCATCCTGAACTTGACCCCACCTCTTACGGCTTCGCGGAAGAAGACTTCGACCGTCCCATTTTCATCGACAATGTGCTGGGGCTGGAAACCGCAACCATTCGCGAAATGATTGAGATTTTGCGCCGTACCTATTGCGGCACGCTGGCAATCGAGTTCATGCATATTTCCGACCCTGAGGAAAAGGCGTGGTTGCAAGAGCGTGTCGAAGGGCCGGACAAGGAAATTGTTTTCACCCATGAGGGCAAGCGGGCGATTTTCCAGAAACTTGCCGAAACCGAAGGCCTGGAGAAATTTCTCGATGTGAAATATACCGGCACCAAGCGGTTCGGGCTTGACGGCGGTGAAGCGGTTGTGCCGGCGCTGGAGCAAATCATCAAGCGCGGCGGCAATCTGGGCGTACGCGAAATTGTGCTCGGCATGCCGCATCGGGGGCGCCTCAATGTGCTGACCAATGTGATGGCAAAACCGTTCAGCGCGCTGTTTCATGAGTTTAAGGGCGGCTCGTCCAATCCGGATGAAATCGAAGGCTCGGGCGATGTCAAATATCATCTGGGCGCGTCATCCGATCGCGAATTTGACGGCAATAAGGTGCATTTGTCGCTGACGGCGAACCCTTCGCATTTGGAAGCCGTTGATCCGGTGGTACTGGGCAAGGCGCGCGCCAAGCAAGACCAATTCAAGACCGACCCGCGCGGCATGGCCGATCGCAGCACTGTTATTCCGCTGCTTTTGCATGGTGACGCCGCGTTTGCAGGACAGGGCATTGTCGCGGAATGTTTCGGCCTTTCGGGTCTGATCGGGCATAAATCCGGCGGGGCCATTCACGTCATAGTCAACAATCAAATCGGCTTTACCACCAATCCGCGCTTTTCGCGTTCTTCGCCTTATCCGTCGGATGTGGCAAAAATGGTCGAAGCGCCGATTTTCCATGTTAATGGCGATGATCCGGAAGCCGTTGTGCATGCCGCCAAAATTGCAACCGAGTTTCGGCAGAAGTTCCTGAAACCCGTTGTGATTGATATGTTTTGCTATCGCCGCCACGGGCATAATGAGGGCGACGAACCGGCTTTCACCCAGCCGCACATGTACGCCAAAATCAAACAGCACGAGACGGTGGTGACCAAATATGGCCGCCGGTTGGTCGAAGAAGGTGTCTACTCGCAGGCCGAGGTTGACGCGGCGGCGGCCAATTATCGCAAAGTTCTGGATGATGCGTTTGAGGCGGCCAATAATTTTAAGCCGAACAAGGCAGACTGGCTGGACGGCAAGTGGTCGGGCCTCGAAAAGAAAAATGCCGATGATTTCGTGCGCGGCAATACCGGTATCTCGAAAAAAATGCTGCAACAGCTCGGCACCCGTTTGACACAGGTGCCAGACGGTTTCAACCTGCATCGTGCGCTGGTGCGCCAACTCAAGGCCAAAAAACAAATGTTTGAAACCGGCAAAGCCATCGACTGGGCAACGGCCGAGGCATTGGCCTTCGGTTCGCTCATGCTGGAAGGCTATCCGGTGCGTTTGTCGGGCCAAGACAGTGAACGCGGCACATTTTCCCAACGCCATTCGGTCTGGATTGATCAGGAAACCGAGCGGCGCTTTAAACCGCTCAAATATATCACCGACGATCAGGCTCCGTTTGAGGTGGTCAATTCAATGCTGTCGGAAGAGGCGGTTCTTGGTTTTGAATACGGTTATTCTCTGGCCGAGCCAAACGCGCTTGTTTTATGGGAAGCCCAGTTCGGCGATTTTGCCAATGGCGCGCAAGTGATTATCGACCAGTTTATTTCATCGGGCGAGATCAAATGGCTGCGCATGTCGGGCCTTGTTCTCCTGTTGCCGCATGGTTATGAGGGGCAGGGCCCCGAACATAGTTCGGCGCGGCTTGAGCGCTATCTGCAATCTTGCGCGCAAGAAAATATGCAAGTTGCGAATTGCACGACGCCGGCCAATTATTTTCATATTTTGCGCCGCCAGCTTAAGAGGCCATTCCGTAAACCGCTGGTGCTGATGACACCCAAATCCTTGTTGCGGCACAAAAAATGCGTCTCGGAACTGGCAGAAATGGAATCAGGCTCCACCTTCCATCGCGTCTTATGGGATGATTTGGATGCGCGCCTGTCGGGTGGGCTTAAGCCGGCCAAGGGTATCCGGCGCGTGGTGATGTGTTCGGGCAAGGTTTATTATGATCTGGTCGAGGCGCGCGAAGCGGCCGGCATTGATGATGTGTATATTTTGCGTCTGGAACAGCTTTATCCGTTCCCGGCCGGGCCGTTGCTCGCCGAGCTTGAAGCCTATGACCATGCCGAATTTGTCTGGTGTCAGGAAGAGCCCAAAAATATGGGCGCCTGGACATTTGTGGAACCGGAGATCGAGCATGTGCTGACAGTGCTGGGCGCCAAGCATAAGCGGCCCGTTTACGCTGGCCGCGCCGCCGCCGCATCTACGGCGACCGGCCTTATGAGCCGGCATATGGTTGAGCGCGACAGATTACTGCAACACGCATTACAAGACCCGATCGGCTAAGCGAGGAGAGCCAAATATGGCAAGTGAAATCAGAGTGCCAACGCTGGGTGAATCCGTCACCGAAGCGACAATTGCACAATGGTACAAAAAACCGGGCGAGGCTGTGTCGATGGACGAGCCGCTTTGTGAGCTTGAAACCGACAAGGTGACGATTGAAGTGCCCGCCCAAAGCGCTGGCGTTCTGGAAGAGGTTTTGTTTGAGGAAGGCGCGACAGTGGAAGTTGGTGCTTTGCTGGGGTCAATTGATGCTGAGGGCACGCCTGCTGCACCTGCTGAAACTCCCGCTGCCGAAGCGCCGACACCGGAGCCTTCCGCGCCTGCCGAACCGATCGCACCCGCCGCGCCTCCCGCCGCTGAAACACAAAGTGATGCGCTGGCACCTTCCGTGCGGCGGCTGGTCAGTGAACACGGGCTGTCACCGGCCGATATCGCGGCGACCGGCAAAGATGGTCGGTTGACCAAGGGCGATGTGCTGGCTGCTGTATCGGGACAGGTCTCCGCTCCAGCCTCCCAAACATCTACTGCCCAAACTGCACGCCCGGCCAGCACCAACCAAAGCGCGCGCGAGGAGCGGGTTAAAATGACCCGCCTGCGCCAAACCATTGCGCGCCGGTTGAAGGAATCACAGGACACGGCGGCGCAACTGACCACTTTCAACGAAGTGGATATGAGCGCGCTGATGCAATTGCGCTCGGAATATAAAGACCTGTTTGAGAAAAAATATGGTGTGCGCCTCGGCTTTATGAGCTTTTTTGTACGCGCCTGTGTAACCGCTTTGCACGAAATTCCCGCCGTTAATGCCGAAATTAGCGGCGATGAAATAATCTATAAAAACTACGTGAATATGGGCATTGCCGTGGGCACGGAAAAAGGGCTGGTGGTGCCGGTATTGCGCGATGTGCAGGATATGGGGTTGGCCCAAATTGAGCAGACAATTGGCGATTTCGGGCGCAAGGCCCGCGACGGCAAGCTGGCAATCGAAGATTTGCAGGGCGGCACATTTACCGTGTCCAATGGCGGGGTTTACGGCTCCCTCATGTCGACACCGATATTGAACCTGCCGCAATCGGGTGTGCTGGGCATGCATAAAATTCAAGAGCGCCCGATGGTCGTCAATGGGCAGGTGGAAGTGCGCCCGATGATGTATCTCGCTTTGTCTTATGATCACCGGATTGTGGATGGCAAGGAAGCCGTGACGTTTCTGGTGCGCGTGAAGGAATCGCTGGAAGCGCCGGAGCGCCTGCTTCTGGACATATAACCGGCACAGCCAAAAGGATCCCCCATGTCGCAAAATTCCGAAGACCGGTTTGATCTGATTGTCATCGGCGCAGGGCCGGGCGGCTATGTATGCGCCTTGCGCGCCGCCCAATTGGGCATGCGCGTTGCGTGTATCGACAAGCGTGGCGCACCGGGTGGCACGTGTTTGAATGTCGGCTGTATTCCTTCCAAGGCGCTGTTGCACGCTTCGGAAGTGTTTGATGAAACCCGCCACAGCGAAGATATGGGCATTCAAACCGGCAAGGTGAAACTCGATCTTGAAAAAATGATGGCCTATAAGCAGCGCGGTGTTGACGGTAACACGCAAGGCGTCACCTTTTTGATGAAGAAAAACGGCGTTGCGGAAATTCTGGGCAATGCCCGCCTCACCCGTCCGGGCGAGGTGGAGGTGGCACTGCTCAACGGCGGCACCCGCGCGCTCAGCGCCGATCATGTCGTGCTCGCAACCGGTTCCGAAGTGACCCCGTTGCCGGGCGTTGAGATTGATGAAGAACGGATTGTGTCGTCCACCGGGGCACTTGCTTTTGACAGCGTGCCAAAGCACCTCGTCATTGTCGGTGCCGGTATTATCGGCCTTGAACTGGGTTCGGTCTGGCGGCGTCTGGGTGCCGAGGTGACGGTGGTTGAGTTTCTTGACCGCATCACGCCGGGCGTCGATGTCGAGCTTGCCAAGAATTTTCAGCGCGTTTTGAAAAAACAGGGTATTAATTTCAGGCTCGGCCAGAAAGTAACCGGCGTGAAGGCGTTGAAGGCGTCGGCCAAGATTATGTTGGTGCCGGCTTCGGGTGAGGGTGAAGAGACGTCACTGAGCGCCGACCGCGTGCTCGTGGCAATCGGGCGACGGCCGCATACGGAAGGGCTGGGTCTGGAGGCGCTCGGCGTGGCGCGCGATGGTCAAGGTCGCATTGAAACCGACGGGCATTTCAAAACCTCTGTGGCCGGCATATATGCAATTGGCGACGTTATCGCCGGGCCGATGTTGGCGCATAAGGCCGAAGACGAAGGCGTGGCTCTGGCCGAAATGCTGGCGGGGCAGGCCGCGCATGTTAATTACGACGTTATTCCCGGCGTGATTTACACCGCGCCCGAACTCGCCTGGGTGGGGCGCAATGAAGAAGAATTGAAAGAAGCCGGCATTGACTATCGCGTCGGCAAATTTCCGTTCACGGCAAATGGCCGTGCAAAAGTGAACAACACCACGGACGGCTTTGTAAAAATTCTTGCCGATGCAGCAACCGACCGCGTTCTGGGTGTGCATATTCTGGGCGCACATGCCGGCGACATGATTGCCGAGGCTGCCATTGCCATGGAATTTTCGGCCAGCGCCGAGGACATTGCCCGCACCTGCCACGCGCATCCGACATTGACCGAGGCCGTGAAAGAAGCCGCGCTTGCCGTAGAAGACCGCGCACTGCATATGTGAGTTGGGCTTACGACCCGCGCGCGCGCGGATGCACTTTGTCATAAACATCGCGCAAGCTCTGTGCGTCAACTTCTGTGTAAATCTGCGTTGAACTGAGCTGGCGGTGCCCCAGCAATTCCTGAATGGTGCGCAAATCACCTCCGGCGGCGAGGAGGTGGCTGGCAAAACTATGTCGCAGAGCGTGCGGGGTAACGGTGTCGGCGAGCCCTAGCGTGCGGCGCAGACCCGCTACCATCATCTGGGTCTGGCGCGCCGACAGGCGGCCACCGCGTATGCCACGAAAAACCGGATCCTCAGGCGCAAAACCAAAAGGCGCGGCGCGTATATAATCATCAAGCGTCTGTCGAATGATCGGTAGAAGGGGGACTTGGCGTTCTTTGTTGCCCTTGCCCAGAATGCGCAAGGCTCGGTCTTGTGTGGGTGGTAGGCTTTTAACATCAAGCTGAAGCGCTTCGGACACCCGCAAGCCCGCGCCATATAGCAGGCACAAAAGCGCCGCGTCGCGCCGGCCAACCCACACTGCCGATGCACTTTCAAGCGCCAGTCTTATCATTGCCAGCGCATCATTTCGGGCAACCGGACGCGGCAGACTGCGTGTTGTTTTTGGGACGCTCAGCAAATTAAAGGCCGGACTTACCGGCGTGTCGCGGCGTTCCAGGAAGCGGGCAAAATTGCGCAAGCCCGAAACCGAACGGTTCAGGGAGCGGCTTTGCGCGCCACTGTGCCGCCGCGCGGCGAGAAACGCGCGCAAATCGGCAAGCTGCAGGGACGACATATCCGCCAGCGCAGGAGGGCGGGCATAATGGTCGGCCAAAAAATCCAGAAACTGCGTGAGGTCGCGCGCATAGCTGGTGACGGTGTGCGGGCTCAAACGGTTTTCGACGGTCAAACTCTCCAGCCACATGCCGCATTGCTTTTGCAAATCCGGTGTCGCGTTGAACTGGATTGTGTTTGACATCAGGTGATGGATTGCCCTGTTTTCTGCCAGTCGGCCAGAAATGCGGCAAGCCCCTTATCGGTCAGCGGGTGATTGATGAGGCTGCGTAAAACATCCGGCGGCAATGTGGCAACATCAGCACCGATGAGAGCCGATTGGCGGATATGCTCGGGCGAGCGCACCGACGCCACAAGTATTTCGGTTTCCAATTCCGAATAATTGTCATAGATCTGGCGAATATCGGCAATCAGCGCCATGCCGTCAGAGCCGATATCATCCAGCCGTCCGACAAAGGGTGAGATAAAAGCGGCGCCCGCTTTGGCGGCGAGCAGAGCTTGATTGGCAGAAACACACAAAGTCACATTGACCTGACGCCCCATAT
>CAJWBV010000007.1 GCA_913020275.1 uncultured Rhodobiaceae bacterium | reverse complement strand
AACCGCTCAGCGCAAGTTGTTTCACCCGGCGACACCGCCCTCGCTCGGCTCGCACGGGTTAACAAAAATCGGTATGAGGCACGCATTATTCGCAAATTGGGTGGTGCGCAGTCCCAGATTATTGGCGTTATCCGCCATCGCCCCGACGGGGCATGGGTTGTTCCGGTCAGTCGACAGGAACGCTACGAATATCGCGCCCGCGAAGGTGCTGACGGTCTTGAAGAAGACACACTCGTCAAGGCCGAGAAAACCTCTTCCGCACGCAACGGCAACGCCACGGTGAAAATTGTCGAAGCCTTCGGCTCAGCCGCCAGCCCACATGCGTTTTCCCTGATCGCCATTGCAGAACAGAATTTGCCGATCGATTTTCCGGAAGCAGCATTGATCCAAGCCAAGGAAACAAAGCCGGATACTATGGAGAAGTCGGCGCGCACTGATCTCCGCGATATTCCTTTTGTGACGATTGATCCGGCCGATGCGCGCGACCATGATGATGCGGTTTATGCCGAACCCGATGTCGACCCCGACAACCAGGGCGGCTATGTTGTCTGGGTGGCGATTGCTGATGTTGCCACTTATGTGACACCCGGCAGCGCGATGGACAAAGAAGCCCGAAAGCGCGGCAATTCGGTTTACATGCCCGACCGGGTTGTGCCGATGTTACCAGAGCGTCTGTCCAATGATTTGTGTTCGCTGCGCGAACATGAAGACCGCCCGTGCATGGCGGTTCGTATGCAGATTGATGCAAAAGGCAAAAAGCGTGGGCATAAATTTGTGCGCGGAATGATACGCTCAGCAGCCAAGCTGAGCTATCAGCAAGCTCAAGGAATTTTCGACGCCCAAGCTGTCGCTGGTTCGGACAATTCTTCCAAAGGCACTTCTGAGCGCGCGGGGCTGGAAGATATTTTGGGCGCGCTTTGGCAGGCCTATCAGCTCATGGCGCAAGCGCGCGACGCGCGGGCACCGCTCATCATCGACAAACCGGAGCGGCGCATTGACATGAATGAGCAAGGCGCCATTACGCGCATTTATATTCCGCCCCGCCTTGAGGCGCATCGCCTGATTGAGGAAATGATGATTGCCGCGAATGTCTGCGCGGCAGAAACCCTTGAAACGCGCCAAGTGCCCCTGCTTTTCCGTGTGCATGATGCACCGCCGCCCGAACGCATGCATGCGCTCGCGGATTTTATCAAACCGCTGGGCGCGCGCCTCGACCTTGGACAGCCCGTCGTGCCGGCTCTTTTCAACCTCATCATGGTCAAAGCGCGTGACGGCGAGCATTACCCGACCATTTCCGAAGCCGTGTTGCGCACACAGTCGCAAGCCGTTTATACGCCGGAAAATATCGGGCATTTTGGACTGAACCTCGGCAGATACGCACATTTCACCTCGCCCATAAGGCGCTATGCCGATCTGATTGTGCATCGTGCACTTATCCGCGCCCTGAAACTGGGCAAGGACGGGCTGACCGACGTAGAAATTGAACAACTGCCCGCTATTGCCGAAGCCATATCCGCCACCGAACGCCGCGCCATGATTGCCGAACGCACGGCGGCGGACCGTTATCTTTCGGCCTTTATGTCCGATCAAATCGGCGAATGTTTCAACGGCCAGATATCGGGCGTTTCGCGCGCCGGCCTGTTCGTCAAGCTGGACAGTACGGGCGCTGACGGGCTGGTGCCCATATCGCGGCTGGGGGCCGAGCGGTTTTTCGTTGATGACGACAAACTGAGCCTTGTGGGTGGCACCACCGGCACGGTTTTTCGTATCGGACAACCGGTCGAGATACGCCTCATGGAGGCAACGCCTTTGCAGGGCGGGCTATTGTTTTCTCTTGAGGACTATGCCAGTTTCCCGAATGCAAAAGGGCGCAAAATTCGCCGTGGCCCTGCCACATCCAGGCGCCCGCATGCAAACAAACGTCGAAAAAACAGCCGAAAAACGGGCCGGAGAAAATAAAAATGACCCAGCTATTACCGTCTGCCCTATACCCAACGCGCAGCAAAAGACAGGCCATGTGGCGCGGGAGCCTCGGCAAATGCCCGGCCTGCGGCAGTGGCGGGCTGTTTGCACGTTATTTGAAAGTGGCCGATAAATGCGAGACCTGCGGTTTGGAATTTGCCGGTCATCAGGCCGATGACGCACCACCTTATTTCACAATTTTCATTGTCGGGCACATTGTCATACCCATCGCGCTGATTGTTGAACGCACATATCAGCCGCCGCTTATTGTGCATGCGGCGATGTTTTCTGTGCTGTCGGTCATTATAACGCTGATATCACTTCCGATGGTAAAAGGCGCAGTGGTCGGGCTGCAATGGGCGTTGCGGATGCACGGCTTTGCGGACACGAACACGACATTTGTTGAGGAAACGGAGAGCCAGTAATGCGTAAGCAGGTCAAACCAAAACCCCACACGCCGGGGCAGCCGGGCGAATATGCCGAGCCGGGGGCACAGGCCGTGCGGCCGCGCGATGCGGCAACGCTGATTATCGTGCGCCAGCTCAAAACCCCGAAAATTCTGCTGGGCAAGCGCGCCGCCAGCCACAAATTCATGCCCAATAAGTTTGTTTTCCCCGGCGGTCGTCGCGACCCGGCCGATACGCGGCTGGCTTGCGACACGGATTTGCGCCCCGAAGTGCTGGCGCGCCTGCGCAAAGAAACCCAGTCGCGCGTGACCGACAGCAGCTTGCGCGGTCTGGCCTTGGCCGCCATCCGCGAAACATTCGAGGAAACCGGGCTTATTCTGGGAGAAGCCTCGGACACAAGCCCGACCAGCCGCAACAGCGAATGGAACGCCTATTTCGGACATGGCGTCGTGCCGCCGCTGGCGCATATGGATTTCATTGCCCGCGCTGTGACGCCGACATATCGCACGCGCCGCTTCGATACCCGCTTTTTCATGATGTATGACACCCATATTCACACCGACCCCGAAGACACGCGCGGTGCGTCGGGCGAATTGTTGGATTTGCACTGGTTGACCATCGCGCAGGCCCGCAAGCTGGACTTGCCCGCGATAACCCGTCAGGTTTTGGATATTGTGGAAGAACGCATGCAATTGCCGTTTGAAAAGCGGTTTGCGGCGCCCGCGCCTTTCGTCAAATTTGAACGCGGCAAGCCGGTCATTTCCCAGCTTTAGGCCGATATGGGTTGACATATTGGCGAAAACTCCTATTTTCGGCGGCGAAGTGGCAAAATCACAGGCGTTTTTGGGATAAGCACAATGGCGAAACCGACAACCGTTAAAATCAAACTGGAAAGCACGGCTGGAACGGGCTTTTATTATGTTGCGAAGAAAAACGCGCGCACCATGACTGAAAAAATGGTTGTGAAAAAATATGATCCGGTTGTGCGCAAGCATGTCGAATTCAAGGAAAACAAAATCAAATAAATGTCGGCTCACAGCGTGAAATAGGGCGTTGCTTGGCAGCGCCTTTTTTATTGCCTGAGCGCGCGAAAACACTAGGTTTTAGCCTATGGACATCGAAGAGGCAGAGATTATCGCGTTAAAGGCTTTGACCTTTTTGGCAGCCGACACAGAGCTCATGGACAGGTTTGCGGCGCTGTCGGGCGTGGCGCCAAATGATATTGTCGAACGCGCCGGAGATGGGGAAATGCTGGCCGGTGTGCTGGATTTTCTGCTGTCGGACGAGGCCGTGCTGACCGATTTTTGCGCCGCCCATGACATAGACCCCGAACACCCCGCTGCGGCGAGGTAGAATTTGCCGGGCGGTGCCCTGCCCCATTGGACTTAATTTTATAAAGCGAGTTAGCGCATGACCCCTCCCGCTCCCGAAATTCTTTCCCAGCTTGAAACGCTCGACCTTGACCCAAGGCGACCGCTTATCATCAGCGATGCCGATGAGGTTTTGTTGCGCTTCATGGCACAATTGGAGCATTTTCTCGAAAAACGCGGCCTGTGGATTGATCTGGGCAATTTCGCCATTAACGGCAACATCAAATCGTTGGAAACCAATGAGCCGGTCGAGTTTCCTGACCTCATCGACGAATTTTTCGACGCCGAGACGCGGGACATTCAGCCAACCTCCGGTGCGGCGCAGTCGCTGGAAACCTTGGCCGCGCGCGCGCAAATTATCGTGCTGACCAATCTGCCGGCGAAAAACAAGCAGGAGCGTATTGATAATCTCAACGCCCATGGCATGAATTATCCGGTTGTTGTCGGCTCGGGTGCCAAGGGGCCTGCGGTCGCCTGGTTGAGCGCGCGCATTTCAGCCCCTGTTTTCTTTCTTGACGATATTCCCCATAATGTCGACAGCGTTGCCGAGCATGCACCGGAGGTTCGTCGCATTCATTTTGTTGCCGACCCACGGCTGGCAAAGCTCATCGGGCCTGCCAAAGGCGCGACAACGCGAATTGATGTCTGGAACGAGGCTTATGACTGGATCAGCCGGGAGCTCACCCAAGCGGGATACTGAAGCCGTCCAAGGTGGCAGCGCGCATACATTGTGCCGCGATTGCGGCACGCGCTCCGAGGCTGCGACCGACCAGCAACGCTGCGCTACCTGCAAATCGCCGCGCCTCATTGCCCATGACGAACTTTTCCAATTGGGCGTCGCGCATATAGATTGCGACGCGTTTTATGCCGCCATTGAAAAACGCGACAATCCGGATTTGCACGACAAGCCGCTCATTATTGGCGGCGGGCGGCGCGGGGTTGTCTCCACCTGCTGCTATATTGCGCGCATTAAGGGTGTGCATTCCGCCATGCCCATGTTTCAGGCCAAAAAGCTGTGTCCGGAGGCCATAATTCTCCGACCCGATATGGAGAAATACCAAAAGGTCGGCTATCAAATCCGCGATCTGATGCGCCAATACACGCCGCTCGTTGAGCCGCTTTCCATTGACGAGGCATTTTTGGATTTGCGCGGCACGGACCGTCTGCACGGCGGCCCACCCGCACAATCACTTGTGCAATTGGTGAACCGCATTGAAGAAGATATTGGCATTACGGTTTCAGTCGGCCTGAGCCATAACAAATTTCTCGCCAAACTTGCTTCCGACCTCGACAAGCCACGTGGCTTTTCGGTCATCGGCGCGGCAGAAACAGTTGCCTTTCTGGCCGATCTGCCGGTCACCGCAATTTACGGCATTGGCAAGTCGATGCAGAAGAAACTCAGCCGCGACGGCATACGCACCATCGGGCAGCTTCAGAAAATGGACGAGCGCGATCTTGTGGCGCGCTACGACAGTATCGGTCTGCGTTTGGCGCGCCTGTCGCGCGGGCAAGACAGTCGCAAAATCGTGCCGCAATCGGTCGCCAAAAGTATTTCGAGCGAAACCACGTTTAACGAAGACTTGGGCACATTAGCTGCATTGGAAAAGCATTTATGGGCGTTGAGCGAACGCACGGCAGAGCGGTGCAAACGCAAAAACATGGCCGGTACGACCGTTGTTTTGAAGCTCAAAACATCAAGTTTTACAACGCTTACGCGCAATCGCGCGATCTCCGATCCGACCCAGCTTGCCGACACTATTTTTGCCGTCGGCAAAGCCCTATTGACCCGGCTTTTGGCCGACAAGCCGGGCACGAAATTCCGGCTCATTGGCATCGGCCTATCGGGATTGGTCGACGGTGCCCATGCCGACCCGCCCGACCTCGCCGACCCCGACAAAACGCGCCGCAAGGCGGCTGAACAGGCGATGGATGACTTACGGGGCAAATTCGGGCGCGGTGCCATTAAAAAAGGGAGGAGCCTGTAGAGAATTTTCCCCCAAACAGCGACGAAAAAGCACTGGAAGCGGGCGATGCCGACGCTACATTAAATCCAGGAAGCAGTTAAAGATGACAATAGAAAAAAAGTTGGAAGATCTGGGTTTGGTCCTGCCCGACCCGAAACCACCGCTGGGGGCTTATGTGCCCTATCTTGAACGCGACGGGCTGGTCTTCATTTCAGGTCAGGGGCCGGTGCTCGCCGGCGGCGGTGCGATATGCGGCAGGCTGGGTGACGGGCTGGACATTGACGACGGCGCACGCGCCGCGCAGCTTTCGGCACTGAATATTCTGGCGCAAATCCGCGCGGCTGTCGGCAGCGACTGGCAAAAATTAGTGCGGATTGTGCGCTTGTGCGGTTATGTCAATGCCACGCCCGATTTCACACATCATCCGGCGGTTGTGAACGGCGCATCTGAATTGTTTGTCGACTTGTTTGGTGAGCGCGGGCGCCATACGCGTTCGGCTGTCGGGGTCGCGAGCCTGCCAATGGACTGGGCGGTGGAAATTGACGCCATTGTTGAGATTAGCTGATGGGAGATATTGATGCGCCGGTCATACGCGTGGTTTCCCGCCTGGCCGATTATGATGCGGCTCAGTGGAATGCTTGCGCCCATCCTGCAAACACACCCTATAATCCGTTTCTCTCGCACGCTTTTTTAGTGGCGCTGGAAGAAAGTGGTTCGGCGTCTGCCGATACCGGCTGGCTGCCGCAACATTTGGTCGTCGAAACGCCTGCGGGTGACAGTCTGGGGGCGATGCCGCTTTATCTGAAAAGCCACAGTCAGGGCGAGTATATTTTCGACTATGGTTGGGCGGATGCGTTTCACCGTGCCGGTGGGCGCTATTATCCGAAATTGCTGAGTGCCGTGCCCTTCACGCCGGCAACGGGCCCGCGCCTGCTTATTCGTGACCCAGAACGCGCCGATGCCGTTACCCGCGCGCTGGTGGGCGGTGCCCTGACACTGTCTGAACGCCTTGAAGCGTCGTCACTGCACATTAATTTTCTGCCCGAGGCGCAATGGGCGGCGCTGGGTGAGTTGAATTTTCTACAACGCACCGACCAGCAGTTTCACTGGGTGAATGACGGATATGAAAGTTTCGATGCGTTTCTGGCGGCGCTCGCCTCGCGCAAACGCAAGAACCTCAAAAAGGAACGCGCCCGCGCTGTCGAAAACGGCATAGAAATCGAACAAATCACCGGGGCTGATTTGACCGACGAACATTGGGACAAGTTTTTTGAATTTTACATCGATACGGGCCATCGCAAATGGGGCACACCCTATTTGACGCGTGCATTTTTCGACCAAATTGGCACCTCGATGGCAGACGATATCCTGCTTATCATGGCAAAGCGCGACGGGCGTTATATTGCCGGTGCGTTGAATTTTATCGGCGGCAACACGCTGTTCGGGCGCAATTGGGGGTGCATTGAAGACCATCCGTTTTTGCATTTTGAGGTTTGCTATTATCAGGCGATTGATTTCGCCATCAAACGCGGTCTGCACTGCGTTGAAGCGGGCGCGCAGGGCGCACACAAACTGGCGCGCGGATATGCGCCAAAACGCACGCATTCGGCGCACCACATCGCCCATGAGGGCTTGCGCAATGCCGTCGCCGATTACCTTGAAAGCGAACGGCAATATGTGGACAATGACATTTCGGCGCTCGACCGCCATACGCCGTTCAAAAAAACCGATACACAAGCAGATTGAGACTTGCCCATGCAGCTGACCGATGCCTATGACCCGCAGAATATTTTCGCCAAAATTCTGCGCGATGAGATGCCCTCAATACGCGTTTTCGAAGACGAGACGACCGTGGCCTTTATGGATATTATGCCGCAAGCACCGGGCCATGTGCTGGTTATTCCGCGCGTCGCGGCCACCAATGTTCTCACAATTTCGGCAGATGACGCGCGAGCAGTAATGACGACGACGCATCTTCTGGCGCCGGCCGTTCAAAAAGCCATGGAAGCGCCGGGCCTGATGCTCGCGCAATTAAACGGGTCGGCGGCCGGTCAAACCGTGCCGCATTTTCACATGCACATTATTCCGCGTCATAAGGGGTTGGAAATGCTGGGTCACGGCACTGAAATGGCGGATATGGATGAACTGGGCGACATTGCCACGCGCATCCGCGCCGCAATTTAGTCGGCCTCTCAGGTAACTTTTTCGCTCGGCTTATCGCTTTTGCCGCCGGATTTTTCCGATTTCAGCTTAATCGACAAACCCGCTTTTTTGTCGCGACTGACCTGCACAACACCACCGTTTTGCAACTTGCCGAACAGTAATTCATCGGCCAACGGCTTCTTGATGTTTTCCTGAATAATCCGCGCCATCGGGCGGGCACCCATGAGCGGGTCATAGCCCTGCTCGACCAACCAATCCATCGCCTTTCGATCAACCTCGATGATGACATTGCGGTCGGAAAGTTGAAGCTCCAATTCGAGAATGAACTTCTCAACCACACGTACGACAACCTCCGGCGGCAGATTGTTGAACCCGACCACGGCATCAAGCCGGTTGCGGAACTCCGGCGTGAACATTTTGTTAATGGCTTCAGTATCCTCACCCTCTCGGCGTTCGCGGCCAAAGCCCATCGGGGCTTTCGCCATATCGGAAGCACCGGCATTGGTGGTCATGATGAGAATGACATTGCGGAAATCCACCTTGCGGCCATTGGCATCCGTCAGGCTGCCGTGATCCATAACCTGAAGCAGCACATTGAAGAGGTCGGGATGTGCTTTTTCAATCTCATCCAGCAACAACACGCAATGTGGGTTCTGGTCGACACCATCCGTCAGCAGACCGCCTTGGTCATAGCCGACATATCCGGGGGGCGCTCCCAGCAAACGCGAGACCGTATGGCGTTCCATATATTCGGACATGTCAAAGCGCAACAGTTCGACGCCCATGGCCGAAGCAAGCTGTCGGGCAACTTCCGTTTTGCCGACGCCGGTCGGCCCGGAAAACAAATAGCTGCCAATGGGCTTTTCGGCCTCGCGCAAGCCGGCGCGCGATAATTTGATCGACGCCGCCAATGCGTCAATGGCGGCATCTTGCCCGAACACAACACGCTTGAGCGTGACATCCAGCCCGCGCAGTTTCTCCGTGTCGTCTTTCGAGACAGTTTTGGGCGGAATGCGCGCCATGGTCGCAATGACCTTTTCAATGTCCCGCACACCGACCGTTTTTTTTCGGCGCGAGGCAGGCAGCAGCATTTGCGATGCACCAACCTCGTCAATAACGTCGATTGCCTTGTCCGGCAATTTGCGGTCGGCCATATAGCGCGACGACAGCTCCACAGCCGCTTTCAGAGCATCATTTGTGTAGCGGACTTTGTGAAACTCCTCGAAATAGCTTTTCAGCCCCTGCAAGATTTTAATGCTGTCCGGCACGCTCGGCTCATTGACATCAATTTTCTGGAAACGGCGCGCCAGTGCACGGTCTTTTTCAAAATGCTGGCGAAACTCCTTATAGGTCGTCGAGCCCATGCACCGCAGGCCACCGCTTTGCAGAGCCGGTTTCAGCAGGTTCGAGGCGTCCATCGCACCCCCGGAGGTTGCCCCCGCCCCAATGACGGTATGAATCTCGTCGATAAACAAAATCGCTTCAGGCATGTCTTCTAGCTCGGTCATAATTTGTTTGAGGCGTTCCTCAAAATCACCGCGATAGCGCGTACCGGCCAACAACACACCCATATCCAGCGAGTAAATAATATTGTCGCGCAGAACATCCGGCACATCGCCCTCGATAATTTTACGCGCCAGACCTTCAGCAATAGCCGTTTTGCCAACGCCGGGGTCACCCACCAAAAGCGGGTTGTTTTTATTGCGGCGGCACAGAATTTGTATCGCGCGATTGACCTCATTGCCGCGCCCGATAAGCGGGTCCACGCGTCCGTCGCGGGCTTTTTCATTAAGGTTGATACAATAGGCGGCCAGCGCTTCGCCGGCAGCAACAGGATCGGCGTCATCATCTAGCATATTTTCGCCTACGACAGGTCGGCTTTCGCTATGACCAGGCTTTTTGGCAACCCCGTGCGAGATGAAATTCACCGCATCATAACGGGTCATCTCCTGTTCTTGCAGGAAGTAAGCTGCATGGCTTTCGCGCTCGGCGAACATGGCCACCAGCACATTTGCCCCCGTCACCTCATCGCGGCCGGACGACTGCACATGAATCACCGCACGCTGGATAACCCGCTGGAACCCTGCCGTGGGCTTGCAATCCTCGGTTTCGTCCATAATCAGGCCGGTCAGCTCATTGTCGATATAATCGGTCAGATTGCGCCGCAGCTTTTCCAGATCGACGCCGCACGCTTCCATAACAGCGACAGCTTCGGTGTCTTCCGTCAGGGCGAGCAACAAATGTTCCAGCGTGGAATATTCATGGTGGCGCTCATTGGCGAGCACAAGCGCCCGATGCAGACCCTGTTCTAACTCTTTTGAAAATGCTGGCACAAAACGCTCCTGTTCATTTGCTTAAACTACTCAGTCTTTTTCCATTGTGCACTGCAAAGGATGGTCATGTTGACGGGCAAGATCCATAACCTGTGACACCTTTGTTTCAGCCACTTCATAGGTAAAAACACCGCATATGCCCACACCATTCTGATGCACATGCAACATGATTTTTGTTGCATCTTCGGCACTCTTGGAAAAAAAACGCTGAAGAACATACACCACAAATTCCATCGGTGTGTAATCGTCATTGAGCAGCAAAACCTTGTACATGGACGGTTTTTTGGTTTTCGTCCGCGTACGGGTAATCGTTCCGGTTCCGGTGTCGCCGCCGTCTTCATCCGACGGGCCGGCCATCCGAACGCTCAAAAATCGCATAATGTGCTTCATATCGTCATTGTGACCCAATTTTTCATGCTGCATCAAGGCAAACCTTAAATGTGCATAATGTTTAAATAGGTTTGCTGTTTCGAAACGCAAGATGTCTTGTTACCGTGTGTCAAATTGTCTGATGAGTCTCTGCATGTACCGCCTTTCGGCCATTTTGTTCGCATTCGCCCTTTTTCTGCCGGCTTTTCTGCCTGCCGAAGCCTCACCCAAATATGCCTCGATTGTGGTCGATGCCCATAGCGGTCGCGTTTTGCAATATTACCGCGACGAACAAATGCGATTTCCGGCCTCTTTGACCAAAATTATGACGGTCTACGTCGCATTGGAAGAAATTCGCGCCGGACGCATGGAACCTGACACGCCGATTCGCGTGTCCGCCAATGCCGCCAAGCAACCGGCAAGCAAGTTGGGATTGCGCGAGGGGGAAACGATTTCAGCTCGCCTTGCTCTCCAAGCCCTGATTGTAAAATCGGCCAATGATGTCGCCACCGCAATGGCCGAACATATTTCCGGCAACGAAACCAAATTCGCCCGGCGCATGACACGCACCGCACGCAAACTGGGCATGTTTGACACGAATTTCGTTAATGCCTCGGGGCTGTTTCACCGGCGCCAGAAAAGTTCGGCGCGCGATATTGCCCGCCTAGCCAAGGGCGCGATTGATGATTTTCCCGCCTTTAACGCTTTATGGAAGCAACGCTATCTCGTGCACAAGGGGCGGCGCATATCAGGCCATAATCGCTTGCTCGGGTCGCTCAAGGGCAGCATTGGCATGAAAACCGGCTATATCCGCGCAGCGGGTTATAATATCGTCAATCTGGTCGAGCGCGGCGACAAACGCCTGATTGTCGTAGTTATGGGTGGACGCACGGCGAAGGCACGCGACGCACAGGTGCGGCGGCTTTTGAAAACCAGCCTGCCGCGCGCGGCCTCGGCACCGGTCGGCATGGTGCGGGCAAAGGCAGAGCCCGCCAAAGAGTGGCTACGCATTGGCTCCGACCGACAAATTGCCAAAAGCAAACGGCCCATCAAGCGGCCTGCCCAAAACCTAGAACAGGTGGCAGATCAAACAAATGAGCAAAAGCCCAGAAAACGGCCCACCATAGTAACCGAACCAACCCTTGTGCCAGAGCAATCGGTCGCGCGTGATGAAAGTTGGAAAATACAAGTCGGTTCCTTCGTGAAAGCCGATGATGCAAGACGTCAGCTCACGCAAATCAAACAAATTTTGGGCACCCGACTCGAAGAAGCCGAGGCGCAAACGGAAACGATCAATTTGAAAGGCAAGAATATATA
>CAJWBV010000006.1 GCA_913020275.1 uncultured Rhodobiaceae bacterium | reverse complement strand
CCAAGCCCGGATTTGCCGAAGCCTTTGCCACCGAGGTCGCAGGCTTCACAGGTCTTGAATTCGTCACGGCAGAAAATAAATTCGAGGCGCTGGCCGCCCATGACGCATTTGTGGAAATGTCGGGCATGTTGAACACGGTTGCCGCATCTCTCAACAAAATAGCCAATGATATTCGCCTGCTGGGGTCGGGTCCACGCTCCGGGCTGGGCGAGTTGAGCCTGCCGGAAAACGAACCGGGCTCCTCAATCATGCCCGGTAAAGTAAACCCGACCCAGTGCGAGGCACTGACCATGGTGTGTGCGCAAGTTATGGGAAACCATACGACAATTTCGGTAGCCGGTGCGCAAGGCCATATGGAACTGAATGTTTTCAAACCGGTTATGGCCTATAATCTCATTCAGTCCATGCGGTTGATCGGCGATGCGGCGATAAGTTTCACCGATAATTGCGTGGTTGGTATTGAACCGAACACGGCCAATATCACAATGCTGATGGAACGCTCGCTCATGCTTGTGACCGCACTTGCACCGAAAATCGGCTATGACAATGCTACGGTGATTGCCAAAACCGCGCATAAAAACGGCACGACCTTGCGCGAGGAAGCGGTCGGCGGCGGCTATGTTACCGACGCAGAATTTGACGAGATTGTGCGGCCCGAAGATATGATCGCGCCCAAATAAGCGCGCGGGATAATTTTGGAAAAGCCGACCAAACGCTCGATTACCATCGCCGGACATGCGACCAGTATTTCACTGGAGCCGAGTTTCTGGGTGGCCTTGTCCGACATGGCGGCGGCACACAATATGTCGCTTGCCGACAAGATTGCCGAAATTGATGCGCGCCCGCGCAACAGCAGTCTGACGAGTGCCTTGCGGGTTGCGGTGTTAAACTGGGCGCGCGGGACCTGAACGCCTATTGCGTCGAAGACGCATCCCCGCGCGCAACCGCATAACGCGGCGCATCAAGCGCGTCCGTCAGCTCCACGCTAAGAGCTTTGCGCCCCAGCGAATTATAAAACTGAGATTGGACTTCAAGGCGTTGTTCCACGAAATCCATATAGCCGCTCATCTTGGCGAGCAGACGGTTGTCTTGGCGTAAAATCTCCAATGCGTTTGTTTGAAGGCGTCCTTCGCGCAAGGTTAACAGGCCCAATCCGCGACTGAAATTCTCGCGGCCTTTCCAGAAATATGCCTCGGCCAGTTCGTCTTGGGTTCTGTCTTCAAAAACGCCCAAACCGTTTCGTAGCTGGGCGACATTGAACGCCTCAAAAGTGCCGGACTGGATTTCAACCTGTGCTGCCCCCGAAAGCGAGGCAACAATATTGCGGGTTGATGTGCCGCGCCCCTGAAACGAGAAGTTTCCCGAAACGAGCGCGCGCAGGGCCGGCCGTGCATAGACATGTGTTAAAAACCTGTCCAGGTCAAAATCGGCAAAACTGCCGATAAGCTGAAAAGATGGCGTCAACTCGCCGCCCTCAGCCTGGGCATCAAATTCAAACTGCCCCCCCAAAATACTGGCGGTTATGTCTGGGGCTTCCAGCACACCCTCGATCAGCTTGATATTTGTTCGCAAGGCATCCACCGGCACGTCGAACAGGGCGGCATTGGTCAAACGCAATTGCAAATTGGCATCGCTGGCACCAAGAAGTTGCCAGCCAATTGGCGTTTCCGACCATCCGGTTTCGGGGTCAAATGCGGGCAGAAACGGGTCAAGGTCAAGCGCATCCAGCAGCAGATTAGCCGTCAGATTATTGCGGGTGCCGGAAACTTCGCCGGCAAATTCCATGACGCCTTCTCCGGTAAGGCGTCCAGCGCCAAGCCCCAGATCGATATTTGAAAAACTTATCCCTTCCTGTCGCATCACAATTTGTGAGGTGCCGGAAAATGCCACCTCACTGTCCGGCCCGCGCATGAGCCCCATATAGGGCAGAACATCCGTGCCAACAGCGCGCATCAATCCTTCAATGCGCCGCCCCGTAGGGCCGGGCCGCACCGCGCCCGACAGGGAGAACAAATCTTTGTCCACGACCAATTCAGCCTCCAGACGCGACACCGAACCGGGCTGTGCATTGGTGGACAAAGACAAAACGGCCGATTGTTCTGGCGCCCGCGTTACCGGCAGGCCGAGACGCGCGGTCATTTCATTTGCCGATCCCTTGAGTGTCAAATCAAGGCGTGTGCCGGCCGCATCGAGCGTCAGGTCCCGGACCGGTGTGCGAATGTCCAGGTCAATATCAAGATTTCCCAGTTTTCCCTTACCGGCAATATCAACATTGGGCCAATCAGGGTCATTGCGTGCCGGAAGTCGCAGGTTGGACGCAAGCGACAGTGGACGGGAAACATCCAGATACAGGGGTTCAACAGCTACCAAAAGCGGGGCCAGCAGACGCGATGCATTTGGCGTATCCACCACAATATCCAGCGCGCCGTCACTGGCCTGACCGTCATGACGCAATGAGCCGGTCATAGTAAATGTCGAATTCAGGTAATCATCAAACTGTAAAACACCCAATTCCAGCGTCTCGTCAATAATGCGCCCGTTCAGCGTCACAGGCCCCAATCGGATATTGTCGGCGCGAATATCGTCACTGCGCAGGTTAAATGTGAAGTCGCGCGATGCGGCGGCACCCGAGCGCAACACGGTCTGCAACCAGTTTCCAATCGGCAAATCCAAAAGCGGAAACGGAGCCTGGCGGGACAATCTGACATTCTCCATTAACCCGAAGGTTTGCAAATTGGCTTGCGACAAATGCAAATCCAGATGCCCCCGCAGCGTGTCCCTTCGCGATAGGTCAAGGTCAAGGTCCAGTTCAAGCTGATCGCTGCCAATGCGCCCCGTCAGGCCGCGCAGCCTGACCTGTTCGGGCTCAATACTAAACTCGGTCACCAGCCCCATGCGTTGAAGCAGCGGCTCGTCAACCGTTTCGGCGACAGCCGACAAATCATATCCGGCTTGCGCGCCCAGCCAGAGCAATGCGGCGACACTGTCAGAACTGCGCAACGCCATGTCGCCCGACAGCTTCATCGCACCCGGAGAGCCGGCAAGCTCGGCAGCGGCCAGAATGGAGGAGTTGAACGGCAAATCCGCGCTGAAGCGGTTGATGCGTGCGCCGTTTTCCCCGGTTCTCAAATCGATAACAAAATTGCGACCGACCTCCCCGCCCAACGAAAAACGGCCTGACAATATACGTGCGTCAAAGTCGACCGACGGCCAGATTTGGCGAAACGGATCATCGGCAGTTTCTGTTTCAGCAGGCTTTTGGGCTTGGGACATTGGCCTGATCAGGTCAAAATCAATCTCATCGGCACTGAGCCGCGCATTAATCTGCACAGCCGTGTCTTCGGTGCGGGGCCAGATAATGCCGACCTGCGATTGAAACCGGGTCTGAAGCGCGCCGATTTCGAGATTGTCCCCGAATAACCCGACCTCCGTCAGGCGGATCAGGCCGTCGACACGCGCTGTCTGAGAGGGCACAGTGACTGTTTCCAGCGCCAGTTTAGAGAGAATATCGGGAATAAGGCGCTTGTCGCGCAATGATATTTCGCCTTCCACGGTTGCGCTTGGGCGCTGGTTGAAAAATCCGTTAAATTGCAGGCCGCTATCGGTTCCCATGCGCGCCGACAAACGCAAGGGCAGGCGGTTGGTGACAAAACTGCCAATACGAGCGTCAAGCGATACAGACCGCAGGCCTCGCCCCTGCCTTTGCACGGTGACGCGAAACGGGCCGTCGGCAGCGTCGGCTTGAAACCTGCCGTTCAACCCGGCCAGGCGCAGTGGCGCGGCGCGTTTGCGCTGGATAATCAGCTGCATATCAACAAAGGTGATTTCCGGCACCGGCGAAAGCCGAAGCGCATTCGTGGCGGTGCGTGCATTATCCAGACCGATAATGCGTATCTCGCCCTGCCGTAAAGCCAGATTGTGGACCTTCAAACTACCGTCCAACAGGGCGACCAACGACACACCGGCATCAACCTGCTTGGCAGACACAACCATAGAGGGCCTTGGGGCAGCACTTTGCCCGTCCTGCTCCCTGTCTGGCTGTTCCCCATCTGGCCGATTGATGACCGATATGATGTTTTCAAATTGCAAGGCCGGGCTGGGCAAAAGGCGCAAGGTCACCGGTCCATGCGCAGTTATATCAATATTCATGTCGCGGCTGATTTGCGCGGTAATTTGGTCGCGGCGCGCGTCAATATCGACTGTGAAGGGCACCAGAAATGCCGCAGCAATCACCAGCGTGATCGGTACCAGAACAGTCAGCAACCGCATGCGCATTGCGAAAATCTCCATGAAACCCGAAACACGGGCTATAATAACATATTATGTGTTGCCAGCGGCGGAAACGCCGCGAAACACGTGATATAGTGGCTTCAGCACAGACAGAATCACTTGAGTACCACGTATTATGGAAAATGATCCGTTTGATCTGGGATCCGATACACCGCCCCCGCCGCAAGCGCAGTCAGGCTCAATCTCGGCTGCCGCCCGCGCCAATATGGATGCGCGCCGCGTTGGGCCTATGCTGGACGGCCTTAATGACGAGCAACGCGCGGCTGTTCTGGCCGAAGACGGCCCGCTTTTGTTGCTGGCCGGTGCCGGCACCGGCAAAACACGGGCACTGACCACACGCATTGCCCATAAAATCGCCACCGGACAGGCTTGGCCGAGCCAAATTCTGGCTGTGACCTTTACCAATAAAGCCGCGCGCGAGATGAAAGAGCGCATCAGTTCGCTGATGGGCGAGACCGTTGAAGGCATGGGGTGGCTGGGCACCTTTCACTCGATATCGGTGCGGATACTGCGCCGCCATGCCGAGCTGGTCGACCTGCGCCCCGATTTCACCATTTTGGATACGGACGACCAGATACGCCTCATCAAACAAATCATACAGGCCGAAAACATTGACGAAAAAAGATGGCCGGCGCGTCAGATGGCCGGTCTCATTGACCGCTGGAAAAACCGTGGCTGGAGCCCCGAAGACGTACCCGACAGCGAATCCGGTTTTTTTGCCAACGGGTTGGGCGGCAAGATTTACACGCAATATCAACAGCGGCTGAAAATTCTCAACGCCACTGATTTCGGTGATCTATTATTGGAATGTTTGCGCCTGTTCCGTGAAAATGACGCCGTGCTGGTAGAGTATCAAAACAAGTTCAAACACATATTGGTTGATGAATATCAGGACACAAATGCGGTGCAATATTTGTGGCTGCGCCTGCTGGCACAAGCGCATAACAATATTTGCTGTGTCGGCGATGACGACCAGTCGATCTATGGTTGGCGCGGTGCGGAAGTTGACAATATTTTGCGCTTTGAGCGCGATTTCGCGGGCGCGCAAGTTATCCGCCTGGAGCGCAATTACCGCTCGACGCCGCATATTCTGGCCGCCGCATCGGGCCTGATCGCGGCCAATGAGGGGCGCCTTGGCAAAGAGCTTTGGACCGACCTGACCGAAGGCGAGAAAGTTGTTGTGCGCGGCGTGTGGGACGGCGACGAGGAAGCGCGCCTGACCGGGGACGATATCGAAGCCTATCAGCGCGCCGGGGATGCATTGAACGAAATAGCCATATTGGTGCGCGCAAGTTTTCAAATGCGTGAATTTGAAGACCGGTTTATCGCTTTGGGCGTGCCTTATCGGGTGATTGGGGGGCCACGATTTTATGAGCGCGCCGAAATTCGTGACGCCAATGCCTATTTCCGGCTTATCGCACAAGCCGACGATGATTTGGCGTTTGAACGCATTTGCAACAAGCCCCGACGTGGGCTTGGCAATGTGGCCTTGCAGACACTCCACGATGCCGCCCGACGCCAGAACACTTCGCTTTACCGCGCCGCAACCCAACTGGTGCAAACGGAAGAATTGAAGCCGGCGGCGCGGCGCGCGTTGAACGGTTTTATCCAGTCGGTCGAACGCTGGCGCGGATTGGTCCCGTCCATGACGCATACCGAACTGGCCGAGCTGGTTCTGGATGAAAGCGGCTACACCGCCATGTGGCAGGCCGACAAATCGCCCGAAGCACCCGGCAAGCTGGAAAACCTGAAAGAGCTTGTGCGTTCGATGGATGAGTTTGAAAACATGGCAGGGTATCTAGAACATATCTCGCTGGTGATGGACGCTCAAACACAGGAAAATGACGACAAGGTCTCCCTGATGACCCTGCACGCCGCCAAGGGGCTTGAGTTTGATACGGTTTTTCTGCCCGGCTGGGAGGAAGGTCTTTTCCCGCATCAACGCAGTTTGGACGAAAGCGGCACAAAAGGGCTGGAAGAGGAACGCCGCCTTGCTTATGTCGGCCTGACGCGGGCGCGCCAGCGCGCCACCATCTCATTTGCCGGCAACCGCCGCACGCACGGTCAGTGGAATTCGGCCATTCCCTCACGGTTTATCGACGAATTGCCTGCCGAGCATGTCGAGATCGGGGATAGCGAACAGATCGGCAATGGCTTTGCCAGCCAGAGCCGGTTTGCCAATGATTTTGCCACCTCGACTTATAACAGCCCGGGCTGGCAGCGCGCGCAGGCCAATCGGAATCGTTTTGACCCAAGCGATCCGCCAACAATACAGTCGCGCGCCGAAACGGTTGTCTCCAATATGTCCGACAGCCCCTATCAGCGCGGCGAGCGCATATTCCACCAGAAATTCGGCTACGGACGCATCGAAGCCATTGAAGGCAATAAGCTGACGGTTGGTTTTGAAAAGGCAGGACGCAAAAAAGTGCTCGATGCATATGTTGAAAAGCACTGAACGCCGATCATGCCCGCCCTATTCAAAGCCTGCGTGACCACCCAAACCCCTGATTTGGCCGAAGCGTTTTTCGACAATGCCGGTGCCGTCGCCCAAGCCATCGGACTGCCCAAAAGCGGCGGCACGCGCATTGAGGCCTATTTCACCGAAGCCCCCGAATTTGGTGACTTGCCGTTTGCCCATGAGGATTTTGACCTTGAACATGTTCCGGATGAAGATTGGGTGTCACGAAGCCAGCAAAATCTGCCGCCCGTGCAAGTGCCGCCGTTTTTTCTGTTCGGGCATCACGACCGGCCACATGCGCGGCACGCGCGCCACCATATCGAAATGGATGCCGGGCTTGCCTTCGGTTCGGGCCATCATGAGACAACCCAAGGGTGTTTGCACCTGCTGGCGCATGTGCTGAAAAAACGCTGCCCGACCAAGGTCGCCGATATCGGCACGGGCTCCGGCATACTCGCAATTGCGCTTGCCAAGGCGGGGTGCAGACATGTTTTTGCCTGCGACAATGACCCCGACGCGGTGCGGGTGGCGCGGCAAAATTTCAAAATCAATACCCTGCCCGCGCATATCAGGCCGATATGGTGCAACGGACTTGCCCATCCTGCGGCGCGTCGCGCCGGGCCGTTTGACTTGATTATGGCGAATATTCTTGCCGTGCCGCTCATCACCATGGCGTCTGCCTTGACCGCGCATTTGGCCCCGGCCGGGCAGCTTATCCTCTCGGGACTGCTGAACACGCAAAGACAGCGTGTCGTTGCACGCTATCGCCACGCCGGACTGACCGTGCAAAAAGATATCCGCATTGGCCCGTGGACGAGTCTTATGTTTCGGCGTTAAACTTATCTCTATGTTTCAAGATTTCGAAGACCCAAAAGATACTGAAAATACAGCGCAGCATGTGAAGCTGTTGCGCCGCACCATGGCCGAAAACGGGCTTGATGCCTTTATCGTGCCGCGCGAAGACGCGTTTCAGGGGGAATATGTGCCGCCCGCCAACGAACGTTTGAAATGGCTGACCGGCTTTGGTGGCTCAGCCGGTGTCGCTGTGGTTACGGCGCGTCAGGCGGCCGTCTTCGTTGACGGGCGGTATATTCTGCAGGCGCCCGATCAGGTGGATACGAACATCTTTGAGATTGTGCCGATTGCCGAAACCGCCCCGCTTAAATGGCTCGAAAAAAAACTGCGGAAAAACCAGCGTATCGGCCTCGACCCGAAATTGCACACGCTGGCTTTTGCTGGCGCGGTTGAAAAACTGGCGCGGCGCAAGGGCCTCGACATTGACTATGTGGCTGACAATCCGATTGACCGCATCTGGGTTGACCGGCCCGCCATGCCGGAAACACAAGTTACCGCGCATCCCGACCGATTGGCCGGACGCACCTCGTTTGACAAACGCCGTGACATTGGTCGCCAGCTTGCCGAGGCAGACCAGTCCGCCATGCTGGTAACCCAGCCGGAAAACATTGCCTGGCTTTTAAATATTCGCGGCAATGATGTGCCGCACACGCCCTTCGCGCTGTCTTTCGGCATTTTGAGAGCCGGCGGTCGGTTCGACTGGTTTATTGACCCGGCCCGCATTGATGCCAAAACGCGACAGCATATCGGCGACAAGCTGCATATTCACGCAAGCGATAAAATCTCAGCCGCGCTTGGCAAACTGAAGGGAAAGGTCCGCCTTGAACCGGAAACCACGCCGCTGTGGTTTGCCGCCCATGTGAAAAGTACTGAGATCGTGCATGGCGAGGATTTGTGCACCGCGGCAAAAGCCTGCAAAACAAAGGCCGAGATAAAAGGTGCCAAGGCCGCCCATTTGCGCGACGGCGCGGCACTGTGCCGCTTTTTGTGTTGGCTGGACGCATATGGGCGCACGGGCAAAATCAGCGAGATTGATGCCGCACGCAAAGCGGAAGCCTTTCGCGCCGAAACCGGAAAATTGCGTGACTTGAGCTTCGACACCATATCGGGAAGCGGACCGAACGGTGCGATTGTGCATTATCGGGTGACCCACGCCACCAATCGCCGTTTGCGGCCCGGTGATCTCTACCTCATCGACAGTGGCGGACAATATGCCGATGGCACTACGGATGTGACTCGCACCGTGCTTATTGAAGGACGTCCACCACCTAGAGGTGCAATTGATGCATTTACGCGCGTTCTACGCGGCCACATTGCGCTGGCCGCTGCGCGTTTTCCGACCGGTACAAACGGCATGCAATTGGACACGCTTGCCCGCGCGCCACTATGGGCGGCAGGGCAGGATTTCGACCATGGAACCGGCCATGGTGTCGGCAGTTATCTTTCCGTGCATGAAGGTCCACAACGCATTTCAAAGGGCGGGATGGTAGCGATGGCACCGGGTATGATCGTGTCAAATGAGCCGGGATACTATGCTACAGGCCGTTTTGGGATAAGAATTGAGAACCTGCAATATGTCCGTGCGGCCAAAAATGCCGGTGACAAACACCGCGATATGCTGGAGTTCGACGCACTGACCCTCGCCCCAATTGACCGCCGTCTTATTGACAAATCAGCCCTCACGGAGGACGAAAAATTATGGCTCAACACCTATCACGCGAAGGTTCTGGGCAAGGTTAAACCGCTTGTGGATACGCGCACGGCAAGGTGGCTTGAAAAGGCTTGTCGTCCGATACGGTGACCAGATTTATATACAACCTGTGGGTGCTAGAATTATCAGCTTCAATCATATTATCGTGGTGCAAAAGAATAAGGGAAAACCATGCACCACTACTTTCAAACAGAGATAACACTCGAAAATCTTATATGGGCCGCGCGTCGACAGGAGTTCATTTCCTATCAGCGGCTTAATCAGGCACAGGGGATTGCCGATCAGGACTGGTCATTTGCATCCAGCCTGCTGATACGCCATCTCGACCAGCTGGCAAACAAATCCCATCGCGAGGGCAAGCCGGTATTCTCATTTCTCGCTGTTGCGCGCAAAGAACTTGCAACCGGCAAACACACCATGCGACGCCACCGCCAAATCATCCGCGAATTGGGTGACAGCGCGCCTGCGGAAAAGGATATTGTGGCCTTTATCAAGAAAGAGCAGATGCGGTGCTTCACGTGGGGCATGGAGAAGGGGGGGCCGACACCGGAAGAAAAACCGGTGGATGCACCGCGCCAACCAGCCCGCAATGCCGAAGTTCAGGCCGCACAACGGCACCGGTCGTAAAAACATTAATCTCGAAAATGATTACGACTTTTCGGCGAGTTCCAACCAAGCCTGCTCGTCCAAAATAGTGAGGCCCAATTCTTCGGCCTTTTTTCGCTTTGAACCTGCTCCCGGACCGGCGACAACAATATCCGTCTTCGCCGATACTGAACCCGCCACCCGCGCGCCCAGCATTTCGGCGCGCGCCTTTGCTTCCGCGCGCGAGACGGTTTCCAGCGTGCCGGTGAATACAATGGTTTTTCCGGAAAGCGCACCGGAGTTTTCGGATTCAGCGAGCGGGCTGGGCGCAACACCGGCGGCAACCAGTGCCTCAAGCATGGCCCGGTTTTCATCTACCGCGAAAAATTGCTGTAACGCGTCAACCAGCGTGCGCCCGATGCCGTCAATATTTTCCAACGCCTCGCGTGTTTCTCCCCCTTCCGGGGCGAGCGCCGCACCGCCCTCCTGAAATGCAGCCAGTGTTTTGAAATGCCGCGCCAATATGCGCGCCGTGGTTTCGCCCACATGGCGAATGCCCAAGGCAAAAATGAAGCGGTCGAGCGCAATGTCGCGCCGCTGGTCAATCGCATCGAAAAGTTTGACGACACTGTCTTTCAACGTGCCGATTTTGTCGCGCGCACCGGAAGTGTAGCGCCAGAAATCAGGTGGATCGTCAGTGTAACGCGCACGCAGTGTAAAAATATCATCGGGACCACGCACCAAACCCGCCGCCCAATAATCGTCAATCTGCTTATTGCCGAGCCCTTCAATATCCAGCGCCTGACGCGATACAAAATGTTTGAGCCGTTCGCGCGCCTGCGCCTCGCACGCCAGACCGCCCGTGCAGCGCAAAACAACATCTGTCTCACCGTCTTCGCGCAAATCGCGCGTCGTCGGCGAGCCGCAGGCCGGACACATTTCGGGAAATGCGAAAGGCACGGTTCCGGTCGGGCGCGCATCATCCACCACACGCACAATCTGGGGTATCACATCGCCCGCGCGCTGGACGACCACCGTGTCGCCAATGCGGATATCCTTGCGCGCAATCTCATCGGCATTATGCAGGGTGGCATTGCTCACGCGCACGCCACCAACCGTGACCTCCTGCAATTTGGCAACCGGCGTAAGCGCACCTGTGCGGCCCACCTGAATGTCGATATCCTGCAACACGGTTGTCGCCTGCTCCGCCGGAAATTTATGTGCGATCGCCCAGCGCGGCGCGCGCGATACAAAGCCCAGCCGGTTCTGATAGTCGAGCGCATCAACCTTATAGACCATGCCGTCAACGTCATATCCCAAAAGCGCCCGACGCGCCTCGATATCCTGCCAATGCGCCAGCAATTCCTGCGCGCCGGAACACACGCGAAACTCAGGATTAACGGCAAACCCCCACGCGGCGAACAGCCCAACCATGCCGGATTGGGTTTGCGCGGGCAGGTCGGACATCTCGCCCCACGCATAAGCAAAAAACCGCAAAGGCCGCGTGGCTGTGATGGTCGCATCAAGCTGGCGCAAACTGCCTGCCGCCGCGTTGCGGGGATTGGCAAATTCGGCCTTTCCGGAAGATTTTTGGCGTTCATTGAGCGCGTCAAAATCTTCCGCACTCATATAAACCTCGCCACGCACTTCCGCGACTTCCGGCGCGCCTTCCGGCAGCGTGTGCGGAATGCCGGAAACGGTTTTCAGATTTTCGGTAATATTTTCGCCCACGCGCCCATCGCCACGCGTTGCACCACGTACCAACACACCATTTTCATAGCGCAAAGACGCCGACAGACCGTCAATTTTGGGCTCAGAGGTTAAGAGAAGCTCTTGACCCTCGCCCAGCGTCAAAAATTTCCGAACACGCAGGATAAAGTCGTCAATATCTTCAGCGTCAAACGCATTGCCGAGCGACAGCATGGGCACACTATGAGTAACCTTGGCAAATCCCTGCACGGGCGCGGCCCCGACGCGTTCAGAGGGACTGTCATCGCGTATCAAATCGGGAAAGCGTGCTTCGATATCACCATTGCGCTGCCGCAGGGCGTCATAGTCACCGTCGGAAATGCGCGGCGCATCTTCCTGGTAATAAGCTGCGTCATGGACGGCAATTTCCTGTGCCAAAGCGTTCAGTTCTTCGGCCGCCTCTTCGCGCGTCAGCTCCGCGACCGGTTTGGTGCGGCTCATCGCGCTTCGGCCTCCAGCAATTTACCTGCCGCGGCTCGTGCTTCCGGTGTAATGCTTGCGCCCGACAGCATGCGCGCAACCTCTTCAAGACGCGATTCGGCGTCTAGCGAATTGACGCGCGTTACGGTTGCCTCCAACTCACTGGATTTCGACACTTTCCAGTGAAAATCACCACGTGCGGCCACTTGCGGCAAATGCGTCACCACGAGCACCTGACCAAGTTCGGCGAGTTTATGAAGACGCACGCCAACGGCTTCGGCCACAGCACCGCCGACGCCGGCATCCACCTCATCGAATATCAACGTGCCAATATGCCCGCTGCCGGCAAGGCTCACCTTCAGGGCCAGCATAAACCGCGCCAATTCGCCGCCCGATGCGATGCGCGCTATCGGGCCCGGCGCCATGCCGGGATTTGTCGATGCTTCAAACGATATTCGGTCGATACCATCGGCACCGCCCGCTTCGACATCACGCACATCGACACGGGTCTCAAACCGCCCGCCATCCAATTTCAGAGGCACAAGTTCACCGTTCACGCAATGGTCAAGCTCGCTTGCCGCTTTGATGCGTGCCGCCGATATTTTCTTTGCGGCTTCGCGATAGGCGGCAGTCGCCGTTTCATAAGCCGCTTCCATTTCCACCAACCGGTCAGCGCCGCCGTCAATGTCATTTAGTTGCTGTTCAAGCTGGGTCAAAACATCCGGTAG
>CAJWBV010000005.1 GCA_913020275.1 uncultured Rhodobiaceae bacterium | reverse complement strand
TTTAATAAATCTGACATAGCTGTTGTGAAAAGCTGGGATAAAAACGCTTCGTACATTTTCTTCTTATTATCCCCATTATGCGCGTTTTTCACAGCGCTTTCAGACGCCTGTTTTATAGATAATTTGGCAAAACTTGTGCGTTGTTTTTATTTATCCCCGAACTTATCCATTAATCATCCACAGGCCGGAGCTGTGTATGACCGACACTTGCACTGTTAATCCACAGGGCAAACGCGACACAAAAACAACTACTACTTTTATTATTAATATATAAAAGGGGTTCACGACCGACCCGTCACGGAAAACCGCCCCATGGCAAAACCACTTCTTGATCTTATCAGACAACCAGAAATTCCTGCCATTCCCCCTGTGTGGTTGATGCGTCAAGCCGGCAGATATCTGCCTGAATATCGCCGTGTGCGTGCTGAAGCGGGGGGATTTCTGGATTTATGCTATTCGCCTGAATTGGCAGAGGAAGTGACCTTGCAACCCATTCGGCGCTATGGCTTTGATGCCTCCATTGTGTTTGCCGATATTTTGCTTGTGCCGCATGCACTGGGGCAGAAATTATGGTTTGAAACCGGCGAGGGCCCAAGGTTGGAGCCGATATCTTGTGTGTCTGATTTGTCACTCAAAGGCGCGCGTGCGCATTTGGCTCCGGTTAGCGAAACATTGAGCCGGCTGACCAAGAGCTTGCCCGCAAGCACGACGCTGATCGGCTTTGCCGGTGCGCCCTGGACGGTTGCAACCTACATGGTGGCCGGACGCGGCACGCCCGACCAAGCGCCGGCGCGCGAGCTTGCCCGAACCGAGCCGGAAAAATTTCAGGAAATTATCGACATGCTGGTCGATGCAACCGTTGATTATCTGGCCGAGCAAATTTCTGCCGGCGCTGACGTGGTACAGCTTTTTGAAAGCTGGGCGGCGAGCCTGCAAGGAGAGGCGTTTGACCGTTGGTGCGTAAAGCCCGTGCAGGCTATTATTTCCGGCTTGCGGGCCAAGGGGCTTGATACGCCCGTTATCGGTTTTCCGCGCGGCGCGCAAAGTCCCCTGGAAAATTATGTGCGGCAAACCCGATGCGATGTGTTGGCGCTTGATACAAATGCGAACCGGCGAGATGTGTCTGCGGCCTGTGGGCCGGAGGTCGTTTTGCAAGGCAATCTCGACCCGCAAATATTGGTCGCAGGCGGGGGTGAGCTTGACGCGGCAATTGATGCGATTTTGGAGGATTTCGCAAATCGGCGTTTTATATTTAATCTCGGACACGGCATTCTTCCCGAAACACCGCCCGAACATGTCGCGCAACTGATGGCGCGGGTCAGAAAGGCAAGCTAGATGGATTTTGTGTGGCAGATCTCCGCTTGGGTTGAGGCGTTCCATATCATTTCTGTGATGTTTTGGATGGCCGGCATGTATTACCTGCCCAGACTGTTCGTCTATCACGCCGAAGCGATTGAAGGCGGGCGGGAACATGGCGTGTTTGAAAAAATGGAGGCCAATCTGCTGCGGATTATCATGAATCCGGCAATGATTGCAGCATGGACGTTTGGGCTTTTGCTTCTCACTCGGCCGGGATTTGCGCTGGGAGCTGGTTTCTGGTTGTGGACAAAACTGGCGCTTGTCGTAATTTTGTCGGGTTATCACGGATTTCTGGCGGCTGAACGCAAAAAATTCCTGACCGGAGCTACACCACACAGCTCGCGTTTTTATCGGATGATCAACGAGATACCGCCCGTATTGACGGTATTTATCGTCATTATGGCCGTGGTTAAGCCATTCTAGCTTCCCTTTATGCCAACTTTTTGGTATAAAAAAAACTTCCCGCCGCATTGTTATTTCTCTCCGCCGTGCGAGACTATTTCCCCAGTAGGACATCATGGACCAGATCAGTCTCGAAGATCTAAAACAGAAGACGCCAACCGAACTGTTGGCATTTGCCGAAGAGCATGAAATTGAAAATGCCTCGGCCATGCTCAAGCAGGACATGTTGTTTGCGATTTTGAAAAAACTCGCCGATGACGACATTAATATTATCGGGCAGGGCGTTGTTGAGGTTTTGCAGGACGGCTTCGGTTTTTTGCGCTCACCGGATGCAAATTATTTGCCCGGCCCTGACGACATTTATGTGAGCCCGTCGCAAATCCGGCGATTTGCGCTGCGTTCGGGTGACACGGTGCAGGGCGAAATTCGCAGTCCCAAAGATGGCGAGCGTTATTTTGCGCTGTTGAAAGTTAACCAGATCAATTTTGAAGAACCTGATCGGGCGCGCCAGAAGGTTCATTTTGACAATCTGACCCCGCTTTATCCGGACAGTGCGTTGCAGATGGAAGCCGAAGCCGTTGACAGCAAAGACTTGTCATCGCGGGTGATTGATATTGTTGCCCCGCTCGGCAAGGGCCAGCGTGCGCTGATTGTTGCGCCACCGCGCACCGGTAAAACCGTGTTGTTGCAAAATATTGCCAAATCGATCTCCGCCAACCACCCCGAATGTTATCTGATTGTGTTGCTTATTGACGAGCGCCCCGAAGAGGTGACCGACATGCAGCGCTCGGTCAAGGGCGAAGTTGTGTCGTCAACCTTTGATGAACCGGCGACGCGTCATGTGCAAGTGGCCGAAATGGTCATCGAAAAGGCCAAGCGGCTCGTTGAGCATGGCCGCGATGTGGTGATTTTGTTGGACAGCATCACCCGTCTGGGCCGTGCCTATAACACGGTGGTGCCAAGCTCGGGCAAGGTTTTGACCGGCGGTGTCGACGCCAATGCACTTCAGCGGCCGAAAAGATTTTTCGGTGCCGCGCGCAATATCGAAGAAGGCGGTTCGTTGACAATCATTTCAACCGCGCTGATTGAAACCGGCTCGCGCATGGATGAAGTTATCTTTGAAGAGTTTAAAGGTACCGGTAACTCCGAAGTCGTGCTTGACCGGAAGGTCGCCGACAAGCGTGTGTTCCCGGCTATCGACATTATGAAATCCGGCACCCGCAAAGAAGAGCTGCTGACGGAAAAAGAAACGCTCAGCAAAATCTATGTGTTGCGGCGCATTCTCAACCCGATGGGTTCGGTGGATGCCATCGAGTTTCTGCTCGACAAGCTCAAGCAAACGAAGACCAATAATGATTTCTTCGACTCGATGAACACTTAAACCCGCGGGCTGAATTTTCGGCCAAATCTTGTTTTAGCGCAGCGCGCCGGCCAGTGTCTCCAGGGAGCGCGCGTGGGCTGACGCGGTCGCGGCGGCGTCAAAATGCATGCCACCCTCGCGCGTGAAGCCGTGATCCTGTTCGGGATAGTCGAAGATCGACACTTGGGCATGCGCGTCGAGTCCGGCATGAACGGCGGCCTGCGCCTCGGGGGGCACAAATTCGTCTTGGCCCGCCATATGCAGAACCAGCGGGGCGGAAATTTTTTTGGCCTCGTCAAGCATGTCCTGAATGCCGACGCCGTAATAGCCGATATTGGCGTCCGCGTCAGTGCCGGTGGCCGAGAGGTAGGCCATCTTGCCACCCAGACAAAAGCCCAGCGTGCCGACCTTGCCGGTGCATAAATCTTTGTCGGCGCGCAGGAAGTCTATCGCCGTCTGAATGTCACCAACACCGGCTTCCTGGTCAAAGGCCGTCATCAGACCAAAGGCTTTTTCAAGTTCGGCATCGTCCGGATCGGTAATTGAGACATTGCGCTCGAGGCGCCAGAAAAGATCAAGGGCGAGCGCGCAATAGCCTTCTCCCGCGAGCCAGTCGGCGACGCCCTTAATGTTCGGGTTCACCCCAAAAATTTCTTGAATGACCACAACGCCCGGAGCCGGACCCGCCTGTGCGGGGCGCGCGAGATAGGCGTCAAACGCCCCGCCATTGGTCGGGATCGATATGGTTTGTGATTGGCTCATCAATGTTCCTCCAATAATTAGCCGGAAGGCACATGGCCTTTTTGCCGGCGCGACATGAGATCATCTAAATATGATTCCAGTTTTTCAGCTTCGTGAACCGGAGGCAAGCATTCTTGTCCGGGGCACAAATAGGCCGTCGTCCGCCCGTTGATAATTTCCTTGGCATGAGCCGGATGGTGGGGCGGCAGTTCGGCCCCGGGCGGCAATTCGACAATCAGCAAATCAACAATCGGGTGCTGGGTTGCCGCCTGCACCAGCGCGAGCGTTTCCCCATCATCGGGCACGGTACGAATGACAAGCGTGGCCGGATGCCGGCTGGCGGTGGCGGCGTCGAGCAGGCCGGTCATGGACGGGTAGTTTTTTGCCATCATGCCGGCCAGTGCGTCGCGTATGGCGTCGGCGCGGCGTGCAAACCCCATATCACCGGTCAGCTGGGCCAGGGCGGCAAACACCCGCAGCGCGACCGCGTTTGTTGCGGGCATGGCGTTATCCTGCACATTGCGGTTGCGCACGAGAAGACCCGGCGTGCGGTCATCATTTTCGAAATAGCCGCCGCGCCGTGTGTCGGCATAGGCGCTTTCAAGACTGCCCATCCAGCCAATGGCTTTGTGCAGATAGGCGGCCTCGCCGGTGCCCTGATAAAGCGCAATGGCCGCTTCGGCGGCATGCACCAGATCAGCGGCGAGGCACAGGTCCAACCGGTGGACGGTTTTTTCAACCCGTCGGGCGCTGTGCACCAGTCGGCCCGTGGCCCGCCCGTTTACGGTTTCGCAGAGGTCACGCTCAAGTGCGGCGAAGGCGCGTATTGCCAGCGCGCGCCAGTCGGCATTCCGAAATGTCTGTGCGGCATGCGCCAGAGCCGTGATGGTCATGGCGTTCCAATCGGCCAGCATTTTATCGTCGCGTTCGGGGCGCGGGCGCGTATTGCGTCGCGCCAGCAAAGCGATGCGGGCCTCCGCCAGCCCCGCTTCAACGTCATGTGTGTTTTTTGCGTCAACGGCGTGTAACCTGTTCAAAATATTGCGATTTTCGAAATTACCTTCCGCCGTTACCCCATAAGCCTCTGAAAATGTTGCTGTTTTGTCGCCCAGCACATTTTCGATCTCTTCCGGTGTCCAAATGTAGAACAGCCCCTCCGCGCCCTCGCTGTCGGCATCAAGGCTGGCGGCAAAGCCGCCGTCGGGCAATTGCATTTCATTTACCAGCCAGTCAATGGTTGCTGCAATGCGCGCGGCATAAATCGGATTTTTGGTCGTGCGCCATAGCCGCGTCAGCAGGTCGACAAGCTGGGCATTGTCATAGAGCATTTTTTCAAAATGCGGCACCAGCCAGGCGGCATCTACACTGTAGCGCGCAAAGCCACCGCCCAAATGATCATAAAGCCCGCCCTGACAAATATTGTTCGCTGTCACCAGCACGCTGTCGCGCAAAGCGTTATTATCGCCAAGCTGTGCTTGCTGCCATAAAAAACGATAAAGAAAGGGTTGGGGAAATTTGGGTGCTGCGCCGAGCCCACCCTGGTTCATATCGATATGGGCGGCCAGGGAGCGCGCTGCGCGCGCGGTCAAATCGGGCGGCAGTTTGCCATGCGCCTCCTCGGCGGCCCGCGCCCGCAGACCGTCGCCGAGCGCCTTGCAATTGCGCGCGATTTTTTCCGGTGCTTCGGCATAGACCCGCGCCAGCTCCTGCAGAATTTGCATGAAGCCGGGGCGCCCATATTGCGGCGTTTTGGGAAAATAAGTGCCGCCCCAAAACGGCACACCGTCAGGGTCGAGAAACATGGTAAGCGGCCAGCCGCCCTGTTCGCCCATCATCGACAGGGCGGTCATATAAATATCGTCCAGATCGGGCCGCTCTTCGCGGTCCAGCTTGATGCACACATAATGCGCGTTCATCAGCGCGGCGACTTCGGCGTCTTCAAAACTCTCATGCGCCATGACATGACACCAATGGCATGCGGCATAACCGACCGACAATAGCACCGGCACATTGCGCCGCCGCGCTTCGTCAAAAACCGCCTGCTCCCAAGGTTGCCAGTGAACCGGATTGTGCATGTGCTGGCGCAAATAGGGGCTGGTGGCTTCGGCCAAGCGGTTTTGGTTGAACTGGTTTGTCATCTGCGCCACTTTAGCGGAGCTGGCAACACCTGTCAGTGTTTTCGGCCAGTGTTATGGACTTTGGGTTTTGGACTTGGGGCTTTGGGGCGCAAGATGAACGATATGACGGCACCGACAATTTATGCCTGCGCGACGGCGCCGGGGCGCGCCGCACTCGCCGTCGTCCGCGTGAGCGGGCCCGATTGTCAGGCGGTGCTGGCGGGGTTCGGGGCGACGTGTCCGCCGCCGCGTCTGGCCGGCCTGCGGCGGCTTGTCCATCCGCATAGCCAAGATTTGCTGGACGAGGCACTGATACTCTATTTTTCAGGGCCGCACAGCTATACCGGCGAAGATGTTGTTGAGCTGCACTTGCATGGCGGCGCGGCGGTGGTCGCCAGCGTGCTGGAGGCGCTTTCCGCTCTGCCAAATTGCAGACCGGCCGAAGCCGGTGAGTTTACGCGCCGCGCAGTTTTGCACGGCAAACTTGACTTGACCCGTGCCGAAGCCGTTGCCGATTTGATTGACGCCGAAACCACCGCCCAGCAAGTGCAGGCGCTCGGCCAACTTCAGGGTAATTTGCGCGATTTGTTCGAGGGCTGGCGTGGCGAATTGCACACAGCGCTCGCCCATCTGGAGGCCGATCTGGAATTTGCCGATGAAGATTTGCCGGGCGGTATCGGTCGCGCAGCGCTTGGTGCCTTGCCCGATTTGCGGGACAAAATTGCTGCGTTTATTGACGATACGCGCGGGCTGAAATTGCGCGCCGGATTGCGCGTGGCCTTGCTGGGCGCGCCGAATGCCGGCAAATCCAGCCTGCTCAACCGACTGGCCGGACGCGATGCCGCCATTGTCTCGGCCCGTGCCGGCACCACCCGCGACATTATCGAGATTGCCATGACTTTGGCCGGTGTGCCGGTAACGTTGATTGACACGGCGGGTCTGCGCGCCGCCGGAGATGATATTGAGCGCGAAGGGGTGCGACGCGCGCTGGCCGCGGCGCGCGATGCGGACATTCGCGTTTTGGTGTCGGCACCTGATGCTTCAGCCGAGCTGCCGGCGGAAGAAAAGGACTTGCCGCCACCGGAGTTTCACCTGAGCAACAAATCGGATCTTGGCACACCAGAAGCGGGCGCTACGCACCATGTTTCAGCCCTAACCGGGGATGGCATTGATGGGTTTATCAACGATTTGTCTGCGTTTTTGCAGGATAACTATGCAAAAACCGGAAATGCCGTGCTGACGCGGCAGCGTCACCGGCAGATTTTGAGCGAGGTGCAGGCGACGCTCTCCCGCGCCATTGATGCGGAAAGCCGGGGGCTGGAACTTGCCGCCGAAGACCTGCGGCTGGCCGCGCGCGCTTTGGGGCGGTTAACCGGCGCTGTCGATGTCGAAGCACTGCTGGACATTGTTTTCGCCGATTTCTGCATCGGGAAATAATACATAAAGCCCCCCTTGGCCCTGCTTGGCGTGAAATTGTTTCACGTGAAACATGCGCTGACTTGAGTTTTCTCGCGGTGGCGGGTACAAAGCGCCCATGGAAACAATCGACCAATCAGGAGCTGATCAAACCGTCTGGGATGTCATTGTCATTGGTGGCGGGCATGCCGGTTGCGAGGCGGCGGCGGCGGCGGCGCGCTATGGGGCGCGGACCCTGCTGATAACCCATAAAGTCGAGACGATTGGCGAAATGTCATGCAATCCTGCCATTGGCGGCGTTGGCAAGGGGCATTTGGTTCGCGAAATTGATGCGCTGGACGGGTTGATGGGGCGCGTGGCAGATGCCGCGGGCATCCAGTTTCGCCTGTTGAACCGACGCAAAGGACCCGCCGTGCATGGGCCGCGCACGCAGGCCGACCGCGCGCTTTACCGCGCCGCCATGCAGGCCGCGATTGCTGAAACGCCAAATCTCACCGTGCATGCGGCGGCGGTTGATGATCTGGACATTGCCGACGGGCGCATTTCAGCCGTCGTGACGGCAGACGGCGCGCGCTTTGCGGCGGGCGCGGTGGTTCTGACCACCGGCACATTTCTGGACGGGATTATTCATATCGGCACGGAGCGCGTCCCGGCCGGCCGGCACGGCGAAAAACCGGCGCAAGCTCTGTCGCGGCGGCTTTATGCGCTGGCCGAGAGGCGGCCTGATTTTCGCATGGGGCGTTTGAAAACCGGCACACCGGCGCGGCTCGACGGCAGCACCATCAACACAGATGTGCTGGAGGCCCAGCCTGCGGATGCCGATCCGGTGCCGTTTTCGTTTCTGACGCAAAAAATCGAAACGCCGCAAACTGTTTGCCATATTACCGGCACAACGGCGGAAACCTTCGCCATTATCGCCGAGAATATCGAGAAATCGCCGGTTTATTCCGGCCAGATAAGCGGCGTAGGCCCGCGCTATTGCCCGTCTATTGAAGACAAAGTCGCGCGCTTCCCCGACCGCATGCGCCATCAAATTTTTCTGGAGCCGGAGGGCCTCGACGATATCACCGTTTATCCCAATGGCATTTCGACATCGCTGCCGGCGGATGTGCAGGACGCATTTATCCGCACCATTCCGGGGCTGGAGCAGGTGCGCATTCTCCGGCACGGCTATGCCATTGAATATGACTATGTTGACCCGCGCGCGCTGCATCCAAGCCTCGAAACCAAGGCCGTGGCGGGGTTTTTTCTGGCCGGACAAATTAACGGCACCACCGGTTATGAAGAAGCCGCCGCGCAGGGGCTGATTGCCGGCCTGAACGCGGCGCGCCATGCCGGCGGCGAAGTAGCGGCGACATTCGACCGTGCTGAGGCTTACCTTGGTGTGATGGTCGATGATCTGGTAACGCGCGGCGTGTCCGAGCCCTATCGGATGTTCACCGCGCGCGCCGAATATCGCCTTTCTTTGCGCGCCGATAATGCCGACCAACGCCTGACGCAGCGCGGGGTGGCGCTGGGCCTTGTGGGATCCGGGCGGGCGGCGGCCTTTGAACAGAAAATGGTGCGGCTGGACACGGCGCGCGCTGAGGCTGCCAAGCTGACCCTTACGCCGCCCGAAGCCGCCCGGCGAGGATTGCGTTTGCGTGCTGACGGGGTGCGGCGGTCGCTCACGGATTTGCTGGCCTATCCTGATATTGGCTGGTCTGAACTGACTAACATCTGGCCGCAACTTGCAGATTGGCCGCTTGATGTGCGCTTGCAGGTGGAAACCGATGCGCTTTATGCCGGCTATATTGACCGGCAGGCGGCCGATATCGAAGCCTTCAGGCGCGATGAAGCGCTGCGCCTGCCTGCGGATATTGACTATTTGGCGCTGGAGGGCATGGCGACGGAAGTGCGCCAGAAGCTCGCCGCCGCCCGTCCTGCGACTTTGGGGCAGGCGGCACGGCTCGACGGCATGACGCCTGCGGCCCTGACCCTGCTTTTACACCATGCCCGCAAGGGCCAGCGCGCCGAAACTGCCGCCGAGTAGAGCGCACAACAGATGGATCCTGAAACTTTTGCCGCCCAGTTCGACGTTTCACGTGAAACATTGACACGTCTGCTGGCGTATCAGGCCCTGCTGGGGCGTTGGCAACAGCGCATTAATCTGGTCGGGCCGGCGACACTCGATGATTTCTGGGCGCGCCATGCGGCGGATTCGGCCCAGCTGCTGGCTCTGGCCGGCGATCGGCGCATCTGGCTGGACCTGGGCAGTGGCGGCGGGTTTCCTGGGCTTGTTGTGGCGATTATGCTGGCCGAATCCGGTGGGCATGTGCATCTGGTTGAAAGCGATGGGCGCAAGGCGGCGTTCTTGCGCACGGTTATCCGCGAGGTGGGCGTGCCGGCAAGCGTGCACAATCGGCGCGCCAAAGAGCTGGCGATGGCCGGGGAGGCTTTTTTGGCCGATGTGCAGGTCATCAGCGCGCGCGCCTTGGCACCTCTGCCGGATTTATTGGAGCTGGTCGCGCCGTTTTTCAATTCATCCACAATTGCTCTGCTGCATAAGGGCGCCGGCTGGCAAGATGAATTGACGCGCGCCGAGCAATGTTGGAATATTGATGTGGAGGCTCTTCCGAGCCGAACCCATGACGCCGCGCGTATCTTGCATCTGCGTCATCTCAGCCGTCGCGGAGAGGCCTCATGAGTGTTGAAGTAAGTTTTGAACCAGCCGCATTTTTAGGGCTTTGCACCCTGGCGGGGCATGATCGGGAATTGAAGCGATGAACGCGAACCTATCGGCATCGGAAAATTCAAAGCCCGCACCGTCACCGCGTATTTTATGCCTCGCCAATCAAAAGGGCGGTGTCGGCAAAACCACAACGGCGATTAATCTGGGCACGGCGCTGGCCGCCATTGGCGAAAAAGTCCTGTTGGTCGATCTCGACCCGCAAGGCAATGCAAGCACCGGGCTCGGCGTCAGCCAGAACGACCGCGCCATTACCAGCTTTGATGTGTTGCTGGGCGAGTGCGGTTTGTCCGATGCCGTGCGCGCCACGGCCGTTCCGGGTTTTGATTTATTGCCTGCCAGCATGGATTTGTTGGGGATCGAGGTTGAACTGGCGGATAATCCGCGCCGCATGCACCGGTTGGCCGATGCGCTGGCGGCTTTGCCCGATTTGCAAGCCTCGGGCGGCGGGCATTATCAATATGTTCTGATTGACTGCCCGCCCTCACTCAACATGCTAACGCTGAACGCCATGGTTGCCGCGCAGTCGGTGCTTGTGCCATTGCAATGCGAGTTTTTTGCGCTTGAGGGGCTCAGCCAGTTGACCCAAACCATTGAGCAGGTGAGACACAGCCTCAACCCGGCGCTCGATATTCAGGGCATTGTGCTGACCATGTATGATTTGCGGAACAATTTGTCCGGACAGGTCGAGGCCGATGTGCGCGGGCATTTCGGCGCGCTGGTGTACCAAAGTGTCATCCCGCGCAATGTCCGTGTTTCGGAGGCGCCGTCATTCGGCAAGCCGGCGCTGTTATATGATCACAAATGCAGCGGCAGTCTGGCCTATATGAAGCTGGCATCCGAACTGATCCAGCGCGAACGGGAGCGCGCCGCCGCGGCCTGATTTGCGGAGCCATAAATTGAGGGTGTCATGACAGAAAAAAAAGCAGAAAGAAAAAGAGGGTTGGGGCGCGGCCTGTCGGCATTAATCGGCGAAGCGGCACCTGTAGGCACCAATCCGGGCGCCAACTCAAAGGCGGGCGCGGGTGACGTTTCAGTTGCCACAACGGGTAACGGATTGCGGATGTTGGGCACCGACCAATTGCAGGCGGGGGCGTTTCAGCCGCGACAAAATTTTGATGCGGATGAGCTGAAGGCGCTGGCCCAGTCTTTTGGGAAGTCTGGCATTTTGCAACCGCTGGTTGTGCGCCCGCTCAAAGGCGCGACCGATCGTTTTGAAATCATTGCCGGCGAACGCCGCTGGCGCGCCGCGCAAATCGCCAAGCTTCACGCCGTGCCGGCCGTGGTGCAGGAGTTGTCCGACAGCGAGGCGCTGGAGATAGGCATTATCGAAAATGTGCAGCGCGCCGATCTCAATCCGATGGAAGAAAGCGAAGCATATCAAAGGCTTATTGACGAATTTAGCTATACGCAAGCAGAGCTTGCCGAGGTGGTCGGCAAAAGCCGCAGCCATATTGCCAATTTACTGCGGCTGGCGCAGGCGACACCGGGCATGCGCGACCTGCTGGTGTCGGGCGCGCTCAGCATGGGCCATGCCCGCGCATTGCTCGGCCATCCGGACGCCGACGCTCTGGCGCGCCGCGTGGTTGCCGAAGGCCTCAGCGTGCGTGCGGTCGAGGCGCTTGTGGGCGACAAGTCGGGTGACAGGGCGGGCAAAAAGCCGGGCGGCAAGAGCGCCAAATCCGACGCCAAGGATGCCGACACACGCGCCGTTGAAAAAACATTGGCCGACGCTCTGGGGCTTAAAGTTGATATTCGCCATCAGGGTGATGAAAGCGGCACGGTGGCGATCAGCTATAAATCTCTAGCCCAGCTCGACGGCGTGATTGCGCGGCTATTGTCGAATTCCTAACGCTGGGCGGCGCGCGCAATGCGTAGCAAAATTTGTCCGGCAACGGCTTCGGGCAGACGTGTACCGGCGGCGCGCATGGCGCGCGCGTCAATCTCGCTTTTGTGCAAGAGTGCCAGCGCACGTTCAATTTTGCGGCGCGACCACAGCCTGAGCTGATTTTCCACCAAAGGCTTGCGGCGAAAATGCAGTGGCGGCCGGAAGGCCGAAAGCGCTTGGGTTTGCGGCGTGCCGCTTTCTATCAGTCCGGTGGCAAGGTGCAAAATTTGAAAGTGCCGGCGCACAGCTCCCAGTGCGGTTTGCAGGGTTTGCCCGCCTGCTGTGAGGCGCGTAAGCGCCTGATCTGCCGCCGCCACGCGGCCCAATGCCACCGCATCAATCAGGCTGTCGAGCGTCAGGCTCGACTGGTCGCCAAGGGCGGCATCGACATCATCCAATGTGATTAATGCCGCATCGCCGGAAAATCCGGCGCTGCCACGCGGCCCTTTATACAACACCAGCCGTTCAATCTCGCGGCGCATGATGCCGCGATCGGTCGCAAGGCGCGCGACGGCCGCTTCAAGTGCGGCGGCTTCAATGCGAAAGCCCTCGGCTTCAAGCTGGTCGCGCATGAGTTGCGCGAGTTGGCGGGCATCGGCCTCATAGCAGGGCAGGGCGATGGCGTCGGCATGGGCCTCGACCAGTTTGCGGAGAGCCGCCGACGGACGCAAAGCGCCCGTCTCAATGACGACCAGCGCGGTTTTTGTCGGTGCGGCCAGATAATCTCCGGCGGCACGTGCCACCTGTCCGCCGCCGCCGCGCACCAAAACCAGCTTTTTGTCGCCGAACATCGGAATGGCCGCGGCTTCATCCGCCAGGCGGCCGCCGCCGACCTCGGTATCGTTCAGGTCGGCGCGCTGTAGCGGGTCCGGCTCGGCACCCAAAAAGGCAGCGCACAGGCGCTGCCCGATATCACGCACGCCGCCCTGGTCCGGTCCGTAAACGAGCGCCAGCGCCGGCATTTGTTCCGGTGGGAAGGCGTCAACAAAGGCTTCGACCTTGCCGGCGGCCAGTTTCATCGGGGGTTGCTCGTGTCTGCCGGCAAATCGGCCAGCAGGAACTGAATGTCCGAGGCGATGCGGTCAAGCGCCGTATTGCGCAAGCTGGCTTCGGTTTCCTGATTGGCCAGTTCGCTGGATGTCCGGTTGTAACTTGATGACACGCGGAACCGGCGTTGCTCGACGATCTTGGCTTCTGCCGTTTCAAGCCGCACAATGGCCGTCATTGTCAAATTGATGCGCTCGGTATTGCCTTCGGTTGCAATCAGTGCATCGGCCCGAGTTTCCTCCAGCGTCACATGGAGAGCCAGCCCGCCCTCTTCACCGGGCGTGACCCGACCGCGCAATTGGTTGCCGAGATAGCGTCCGGCGCGCGTGTCGGGCAAATCAATGCTGCGTAAAAGTGTGGCCCGGCCGCCCTCGTCGCGCACGGCATAAACCGGCTCGAAGCCGCATCCGGAAATTAGCAGCGAAAGAGCAAGCACAAACGGAACAAGCAAAATCGGGGCGGGCACTCTAGACAACAAAATTGACAATTCGTCCCGGTACAACAACACATTTCTTGATCGATTTGCCATCGAGAAATTTCTCCACTTGTGGTTCGGCCCGCGCAATTTCTTCTATCGTAGCCTGATCTGCCGATTTCGGCACAATAATTTCTGCGCGCCTTTTTCCATTAATCTGCACCGGCAATGTCACGCTGTCTTCAACCAGTGCACTGGCATCGGCTTGCGGCCAATCGGCGGTTGCGACAAGCCCGTCAGCCCCCAGCGCGTGCCAGCAGCTTTCGGCCAGATGCGGCATCATTGGCGCAAAGAGCTGCACCAGTGTCAAAAGACCGGATTTCAAAATGGCGCGCTCGGCGTCATCGGCCGGCGTGAAACCGGACAGTTCATTGGCGAGATTGTAAATCCGCGCAACCGCACGGTTAAAGCCCAGAGCCTCAAGGTCCTGCGTCACCTCGTGGATGCTGCGATGCACGGTCCGGTATAATTCAAGTGCCGGAGCCGGCATTTCGTCGGGATGGACGTGCACGGTTTTGATGTTGGTCAAATTTTCGGCATGGGTGTTGATCAGCCGCCATACGCGCTGGACAAACCGCCACGCACCGTCGACGCCTTCTTGCGTCCACTGCACATCACGTTCGGGCGGTGAGTCCGACAACATGAACCAGCGCGCCGTGTCCGCGCCATAGGTCGCGATAATATCGTCGGGGTCGACAACATTTTTCTTCGACTTGGACATTTTCTCAATGCCGCCAATCTCGACACGCTGGTCTGGGGTGTCTTTCAAAAAGGCCCCGTCCTCGCGCCGCTCGACCTGTTCCGGCAACAACCAATTGCCGTCTGCATCACGATAAGTTTCGTGGCAGACCATGCCTTGCGTGAACAGGCCCGCGAAAGGCTCATCTGTGCCCAAATGTCCGGTGCGATGCATGGCGCGCGCGTAAAACCGCGCATAGAGCAAATGCAAAATGGCGTGCTCAATGCCGCCAATATATTGGTCGACGGACATCCAGTAATCGGTCGCCGCGCGATCGGTGGGCGCGTACGGGTCAAGGCCGGTAAAGCGGGCATAATACCAGCTGCTGTCAACAAACGTGTCGAATGTATCTGTCTCGCGCACCGCCTCGCCGCCGCACTTCGGGCAAGCCGTGTGCTTCCACGTGGCGTGGCGGTCGAGCGGATTGCCCGGCGTGTCGAAGCTGACATCTTCGGGCAGGGTGACGGGCAGGTCGGCGCGCGGCACCGGAACGGCGCCGCAATTGGGGCAATGGATCATCGGGATCGGGCAACCCCAATAGCGCTGGCGCGAAATGCCCCAATCGCGCAACCGGAAGTTCACTTGCCGCGTGCCGCGCCCCTGCTCGACAAATTGCGCGATGATTTGCTCGCGCGCCGCGGCGTTGCCCGCGGCGTGGCCGTGGGCCGACGCGTCTCTTAACGTCGCCCAGTAGGCCTCGACGTCGCGGCGCGATCCAGGATCGCGGAGCCACGCGTCACAGGTCTCGGCGACAACAGCACCGAGGTCCTGGGAAGCGCCCGCTCCCAGAGCTAGGAAGTGGCGCGAGGCCGAAAGGTCGGGGCCGGTGCGCGCGCGCTTCGGAGATGGCGGCTCCGTCGTCACGGGCGCGGCCTGCGACGGCGGCTTCGCCGGCGTCTCGTCGTCGGCCGCGGCGCGCTTGAGCCAGGGGCTGCCCCGCGCGCCGCGCGGCGCCGGTGGTAATGGAGGCGGCGGC
>CAJWBV010000004.1 GCA_913020275.1 uncultured Rhodobiaceae bacterium | reverse complement strand
GATACTGGCTAGCGTATGAGTTAGCGAGAAAAAAACCATGTCGTCGAACCAAGAGCAAATTGAATACTGGAATCAGCGCGCTGGAGAAACCTGGGCTGAGCTGCAGGATCGCTTAGACACGCTGCTGGCGCCCCTGTCCGCAGCGGGCTTGGCCGCGGCTAGGGTGAGGCCCGGCGACCGCGTGCAGCTGCCGCGCCCGAAATCCTACACCGTGCAACGCGGCGATACCTTATATGCGATCTCGCGTCGCCATGGGACCGATGTGGCGTCACTTGCGCGCGTTAATCGACTGTCAGCGCCATATACAATTCAGGTAGGACAGGAATTGCAAGTGCCCGGTGGCGATGCGCGCGCCCCGGCACCCAGACGCCAAACATCAAAAGCCGCACAATCGATTGCCAAGGCACCGACACCGCGGCGCGCAGGCAGGTTTTTAATTCCAGTTGACGGGCGGGTGATTTCCAATTTCGGGCCGAAAGCCGGTGGCCTGCACAATGACGGCATTAACATTGCGGCCCCTGAAGGCGCGCCGATAAAAGCGGCGGAAAACGGCGTTGTTGTTTATGCCGGCAATGAATTGCGTGGCTATGGCAATCTTCTGCTCGTGCGCCATTCGGACGGGTGGGTGTCGGCTTATGCGCACACCTCGAAGTTTCGCGTAGCCGCCGGTGAAAAGGTCAAGCAGGGGCAGGTTATTGCCGAAGTTGGCAGTTCGGGAAATGTCGACCGTCCGCAATTGCATTTCGAGTTGCGCAAAGGAACCCGCGCGATTAATCCTAAAACGCTCATTTGAGCGGATTTCTTTGTTTTCCATGCGCGGAAGGCTTGGCGTTAGCGGTCAACTTTCGTATAGTCCGCCGCAGAATTACCTGAGGGAGCTAAAATGTTGATATCGCCAGCCTATGCCCAATCTACCGCCGCCGGTGGCTCATTGTTCGAGTTGCTGTTTCCGCTGGTTATGGTGTTTGCCATTATCTATTTCATGATTTTGCGACCCCAGCAAAAACGCCAACGCGAACATGCCAATATGGTCGAGGCTCTGCGCCGCGGCGACACCGTTGTCACGCAAGGCGGTCTTGTCGGCAAGGTGGCGAAAGTTGCTGAAGATGAAATTGAAGTTGATATTGCCGAAAACACCCGTGTTTCGGTTATCAAATCAATGATTATTTCCGTCCGCGCCAAAGGCGAACCGGCCAAGAAAAGCTAACGCGCATTATGCTCCATTTTTCCAATCTCAAAATCATCGGCATCGGGCTGATAGTTTTTCTGGGCTTTTTGTTTTCATCCCCGAATTTCATGGATGAGAGGACGCGTCTTTCACTGCCCGGATTTTTACCTGGCGGACAGCTCAATTTGGGGCTCGACCTGCAGGGCGGTTCTCATCTCTTGCTGGAAGTCGATACGGGCGTTGTGCAGAGCGAACGCATTGAAGAAATTGTTTCTGATGTTCGTCAGGCTTTGCGCGGGCGCCAAATCGGATATACGGGCCTTGGCCGCCTGCGTGACGGTGTGACGGTCACCATTCGTGATGCGAACGATGTCGAACTGGCGCGCGAAGTGCTTGCCGGCCTCGCGCAGCCCGTGGTGGCAAATGTTTTCGGCGGGTTTAATCAGGCCGTCGATCTTGATGTCAAAGCGATGGAGGGGCAGACATTTCATCTGCTGATTACCGAAGAGGCGACACTGGCGCGCAACACCAGCACCTTGCAGCAATCGATTGAAATTATCCGTCGGCGGATTGACGAACTGGGCACGACCGAGCCGACCATTCAGCGCCAAGGCGCAACTCGTATTCTGGTTCAGGTGCCGGGACTGGATGACCCGCAACGCCTTAAGGCGTTGTTGGGGCAAACCGCGAAGCTCAACTTCCATCTTGTCGACCAAAATGTCGGCGCGTTTGAAGTGGTGAACGGGCGGCGCATGCCGCCCGGGTCGCGACTGGTTTATACCGATACCGAACCGGCTGTGCCCTATCTCATCAAACGCCGCGCCATGGTCAGCGGTGAAAATCTGGTAGATGCGAGCATTGGTTTTGACCAGCAAACCGGTGCGCCGGAGGTTAATTTCCGGTTTGACTCCATCGGTGCCAAGAAATTCGGTGAAGTTACACGCGCGAATGTCGGGCGTCCCTTTGCCATTGTTCTGGACGACAAGGTCATCTCCGCGCCGGTCATTCAAACGGCCATTCTGGGTGGTGCCGGACGCATAACCGGAAGTTTCTCGGTTCAGGAAGCCAATGACCTCGCCATTTTGCTGCGCGCAGGTGCATTGCCGGCGCCGATGAATATTCTGGAAGAGCGCACGGTGGGGCCTGGGCTGGGTGCCGACAGCGTGGCCGCCGGGCGCATTGCGCTAATAGTCGGTTTTGCCGCCGTGATCGGCTTTATGAGTGTAAGTTACGGCCTGTTTGGTGTGTTCGCAAATATTGCGCTCATCATTAACCTGTTTTTGGTGATGGGTGTGCTGTCGGGGCTTCAGGCCACGCTGACCTTGCCCGGCATTGCCGGCATTGTTTTGACCGTCGGCATGGCAGTGGATGCAAATGTTCTGATTTTCGAGCGGATACGAGAGGAAATCGCTGCCGGTAAAAACTCGGTCACGTCGATTGATCTTGGATATAATCGGGCATTGGGCACCATTCTTGATGCCAACATCACAACATTGCTGGCCGCGCTGATTTTGTTCCAGCTTGGGGCAGGGCCCATTCGCGGGTTCGCGGTGACGTTGGCCATCGGCATTGTAACGTCGGTTTTCACCGCGTTTACGTTGACGCGGTTTTTCATTTCATTATGGCTACGCCGACAAGGGCGGCCGGATACACTGCCCGTATAGGCTGCAAAGGACACGGTTAAATGAAAACTCTGAAGCTGGTTCCCAGCACACCGGATTTTAAATTTGTACGCTACAACCGCCGTGCTTTTGTGGTTTCAAGCGTGTTGATTATCGGGTCACTGGTGGCGTTTTTGATGCAAGGCTTGAATTTCGGCATCGACTTCAAGGGCGGTATTCTGGTTGAAATCAGCTCTTCCGAGCCGGTTGATATTGGCAATTTGCGCGGCCGTATGCAGACGCTTGAACTGGGCGAGGTGCAAATTCAGCAATTCGGCACGCCGACGGATGTTTTGATCCGGGTGGCCGAAGCCGATGGCGCGGTTTCCACCGAACGCGACTTGAGTGCGGTTGATGCGATACGCCAAGATCTGGAAGGCGAATTTGAAATCCGCCGTGTTGAGATTGTTGGGCCGCAGGTGAGCCGCGAATTGATACAGACAGGTCTTCTTGCCGTTGTTGCGGCGATCAGTTCAATGCTGATTTATATCTGGTTCCGTTTTGAGTGGCAGTTCAGCGTCGGCGCGGTAATGGCGCTGGTGCATGATGTGATATTGACCATTGGCGTTTTTTCGCTTTTGCAACTGGATTTTAATCTGTCGATCCTCGCCGCCATCCTGACCATTGTCGGTTATTCGATGAACGACACTGTCGTTGTCTATGACCGCGTGCGCGAAAACTTACGCAAATACAAGAAAATGGATATTTCCGAATTGTTGGATATTGCCATTAACCAGACCTTGTCGCGCACTGTGATGACTTCCGTAACGACACTGCTTGCCCTGATTGCGCTTTACACGCTGGGTGGCGAAGTTATTCGCGGCTTTACCTTTGCGATGATTTGGGGTGTGTTGGTGGGCACTTATTCCTCCATTTTCATTGCCGCGCCATTACTTATCCAGCTTGGTGTCAAGCGGGATTGGTCTGAGGTGCAAAGCGGTTAGACCCTGTGTTCGGTTGCCCTTAAAAACTGTCGCATGTACACTGTTTCGAAGAATCAAATCGACCGGGGAGATGAAACATGGCGATGATTTTAACCTCACTACGCAATACGGTAATCGCGGGTTTTGTCCTGGCGTTCATTCTGGAGCTTATGTATCTGAATGGCGGCGGCATGATGGATACCGCCTTTTATGCATTTCTGTTCCGTTGGCTCCATGTGCTAACTGGCATTATGTGGATTGGCCTGCTGTATTATTTCAATTTCGTACAAATTCCCAACATGCCCAATATTCCCGATGAGCAGAAGCCTGCCGTCAGCAAAGTCATAGCACCTGCGGCGCTGTGGTGGTTCCGCTGGGCGGCGATGGTTACGGTGCTGACCGGTCTAATTCTGGGTTATCTCAACGGCTATATCCATGACGCCATGTCTCTTGGTGCCATGAACGACTTCGCCGTGCCGAAAAATATCGCTATCGGTATCGGCATGTGGCTGGGCATTGTGATGTGGTTTAACGTCTGGTTTGTGATCTGGCCCAATCAGAAAAAAGCACTTGGGATTGTTGAAGCTGACGCTGACACGAAAGCGGCTTCGGCGCGCACGGCAATGTTGTTCTCACGAACCAACACCATGCTGTCGATCCCGATGCTGTTCTCTATGGTTTCTGCACAAAACCTGTATTAGAGCCATCTGAAATTTTGCAAAGGGCCGCCTCTGTGCGGCCCTTTGTTTTTTGACCGCCTCTGTGCGGGCCTTTGTCTTTTGTGACGCTCCAGCCTAGAAAGGAAATATGGAAGAAGACGCACATATCTTGCGAACGCAGTTGCGGGCGAATGATGGCGATTTATATCTCTGTCATTTATTCACGCCCGCCGACAAGCGTTTGCGCATGCTGGCGCTTTATGCAGCCTATACGGAGATTGCGCGCATTCCGTCAGAAGTGAGTGAACCCATGGTCGGGGCCATCCGCCTGCAATGGTGGCGCGATGTGCTTGGGGACACACCGGATGCGTCCAACGCATCACCTTTTGTGGCAGCATTGGCCGCTTGTGACTTTTGTGTCGAGGATATTGCCTGTCTGATTGATGGTCGAATGTCCGCGCTTGAACGCACACAAATGCCGACACTTGAAGAGCTGGAGGCTGAGGCGACTATTGTGGGCCCGGCTTTCATGCGACTTTCGCTTGAAGTTTTGGGGCTTTCGCCTGCGGTGTGCCCCGCCTGGCTGCGCGATGCCGGTATCGGGTTCGAGCTGGTTCGCCTTGCGCATGACGGGCCGACCGAAGTCGTGATGGAGCGGGCGTCGTCATGGCTTGAGACGGCGCGCGCCGGCTTCAATGCGAGCCCACGCCGCGAGCGGGCAAAGCTGTTGCCGGCTTTTTTGATAATTGGACTAACCGCGCGCTTTGCGCGAGCTTGGCCCATGCGGGAGTCGTTATTACGCCATCAAATGCGACTGCTCCTGTCGGCGTTTCGAGGAAAAATCTGACTATTCTGCGGCGCGCGACATATTTATCGCGGTCAGCCAGGGCGCAAAATCGGTTCGCGCGCGGCGTGTGTAGGCACGTTGCCGGTTCAGTTTTCGCGCGTGCATGCGCGCCTTGCCGCGCAGTTTTTTGCCATCGGCATTGCGCGGTGCCTGCTCTGCGTCGCTTGTGTCGGGCAGTGGCATCAGGCCAAAATTCATATTCATAGGCTGAAATGTGCCCGCTTCGGCATTGACGGTGATATGCGCCAGCAAAGCACCGAAGGCCGTTGTCGGCGGCGGTGCGGGCAGAGGCGTTTGCATCAGCTCGGCGGCGGCAAAGCGTCCGGCCAGCAAGCCGATGGCCGTGCTTTCCACATAGCCTTCAACGCCTGTTATCTGACCGGCGAAACGAATGTCGGGCCGGGTTTTGAGCGACAGATCACCCGCCAACAGGGTGGGGCTGTTCAAAAATGTGTTGCGGTGCAAACCGCCAAGACGGGCAAAGCGCGCCTCTTTAAGCCCCGGAATAAGGCGGAACACATCCGTCTGACCGGCATATTTCAGCTTGGTCTGAAAGCCGACCATATTAAACAGCGTGCCCAGCGCATTATCTTGGCGCAATTGCGCAACGGCATAAGGTTTGACGTCCGGCTGGTGGGCATTGGTCAGCCCACGCGGTTTCATCGGCCCGTGGCGTAGGGTTTCGCGCCCGCGCGCGGCCATCACCTCAATAGGCAGACAACCGTTGAAATAGGGGGTGTCGGTTTCCCATTCCTTAAAATCGGCGGTTTCACTGTCGAGCAGGGCGTCGATGAAGCGGTTATATTGTGCCTCATCCATTGGGCAGTTGATGTAATCCTTGCCCGTTCCGCCGGGGCCTAGCTTGTCGTAGCGCGATTGGTTCCAGCAAACATCCATATTAATGCTGTCGTGATAGACAATCGGAGCAATGGCATCGAAAAAGGCCAGCCTGTCTTTGCCTGTCATATTGGCAATAGTTTTCGAGAGCGCAGGCGCGGTCAGCGGGCCGGTGGCAATGATGGTGCTGGCCCAATTTGCGGGTATATCGGATATTTCCTCGCGCCGGATTTCAATATTGGCATGGGCTTCCAGCGCGGCGGTCACGGCTTCGGCAAAGCCTTCGCGGTCCACTGCCAGTGCCGATCCCGCCGGAATTTGGTTGTCGTCAGCGCATTTCATAATCAGGCTGTTGGCATCGCGCAATTCCGCGTGCAACAGCCCGACAGCATTTGTCTCCGCATCATCAGAGCGAAAAGAGTTTGAACAAACCAGTTCGGCAAGCGATTGGGTGACATGCGCGTCCGTCTTACGCACGGGCCGCATTTCGTGAAGTACCACGTGCCTTCCGGCATTGGCGGCTTTCCATGCGGCTTCTGAACCCGCCAGCCCGCCGCCGATAATGTGAAGTTTGCGCGCGTCTGTCATGGTACAGACATACAATGTTCAGGGCGCCACGAAAAGAACCTATTCGGCGGCTTTCGGTCGCTGGTTGGTGCGTTTTTTGGGTTTGGGTGACGTTTTCTTTGTTGTTGTCTTTGGCGCTTTCTGTGTCGCCGTTTTTTTAAGAATAGGGGCCAGATAGGTTCCGGTATGACTGCGTTTTACCTTGGCGACGTCTTCGGGCGTTCCGGTTGCTACGATTTCGCCGCCGCCGTCGCCACCTTCCGGGCCGATATCAATAATCCAGTCGGCGGTTTTGATAACTTCGAGATTGTGCTCGATGACAGTTACCGTATTGCCTGTGTCGACCAGTTCGTGCAGCACTTCCAGCAATTTGGCGACATCGTGAAAATGCAGGCCCGTAGTCGGTTCATCCAGAATATAGAGCGTGCGGCCGGTCGCGCGCTTCGACAATTCCTTGGCCAGCTTGACGCGCTGCGCTTCGCCACCCGAAAGCGTGGTGGCCTGTTGCCCGACCTTGATATATCCCAGCCCGACGCGTTGCAAAGTCAACATTTTATCACGCACCATCGGCACGGCCTTAAAAAATTCGGCGGCTTCGTCGACCGTCATGTCCAGAACATCGGCAATGCTTTTGTCTTTGAAGCGCACTTCAAGCGTTTCGCGGTTATAGCGTTGGCCGTGGCAACTGTCGCACTCGACATAGACATCCGGCAGAAAGTGCATTTCGATTTTAATGACCCCGTCGCCCTGGCAGGTTTCGCAGCGCCCGCCTTTCACGTTGAATGAAAACCGCCCCGGACGATAACCGCGCGCTTTGGACTCCGGCAGACCGGCAAACCATTCGCGGATGGGTGTAAAGGCGCCCGTATAGGTCGCCGGATTTGACCGCGGTGTGCGACCGATCGGCGATTGGTCAATGTCGATTACCTTGTCGAGCAGGTGTAACCCCTCAATTGTGTCGTGCTCGGCGGGGGTGGCGCGGGCATTGTTGAGTTTGCGGGCGAGCGATTTATACAATGTGTCAATCAGCAGGGTGGATTTGCCGCCACCGGAAACGCCGGTCACGCAGGTAAACGTGCCGAGCGGAATTTCAGCATCAATATTTTTAAGGTTGTTGCCGCGCGCGTTTTTCACTGTGATGCACTTGTCGGCTTTTGTGGTGCGGCGCTTTTTCGGCACCGGCACTTGTTTGGTGCCGGCCAGATATTGCCCGGTCAGACTTTTTTTGGCGGAGATAATCTTCGCCGGCGCGCCTTGCGCTATAATTTCGCCACCATGCAGGCCAGCGCCCGGGCCGATATCGACCACATGGTCGGCGGCCATAATCGCCTCTTCATCGTGCTCTACAACGACGACAGTATTGCCGAGGTCGCGCAATCTGACCAGCGTGTCCAGTAAGCGGGTATTGTCGCGCTGATGCAGTCCGATGGACGGCTCATCAAGCACATAGAGAACGCCGGTCAACCCCGACCCGATTTGAGAGGCGAGGCGTATGCGCTGGCTTTCCCCGCCGGAAAGCGTGCCCGAATTGCGCGAAAGCGTCAGATATTCAAGACCGACATCGTTCAGAAATTTTAACCGTTCTCGAATTTCCTTCAAAATACGCACGGCTATTTGTTTTTGCTTGTCGGTAAGCTGTTTTTCGAGGTCGTTAAACCATTGCTCGGCGGCGCGAATGGATTGCTGCACCACCTGGCCGATATGAAGTCCCCCAAGTTTGACGGCCAGCGCCTCCGGTTTCAGGCGATATCCGCCACAAGTCTCGCAATCGGTAATTGACTGGTATTTTTCTATTTCTTCGCGCGCCCAACTGCTGTCGGTTTCGCGATAGCGGCGCTCGAGGTTCGGAATAACCCCTTCAAACGCCTTGCGGGTCTTATAATTCCGCAAACCATCATCATATTGAAAAGTGATGACTTCTTCGCCGGAGCCATAGAGAATGACATTGCGGGCGTCTTCGGGCAAATCATTCCATGCGCTTGACATTTTGAATCCGTAATGGCGTGCCAGAGCTTCCAGTGTTTGCGTGTAATAGGGTGATGTGCTTCGCGACCAAGGTGCAATTGCGCCCTTATAGAGCGACAGGCCACCATCGGGCACAACGGCTACCGGATCGATAAAAAACTGCGTGCCCAACCCGTCACATGCCGGACAGGCGCCGAAAGGGTTGTTGAACGAAAACAGGCGCGGTTCAATTTCGTCAATCGTGAAGCCGGAGACGGGGCAGGCAAAGCGCGCTGAAAAAATCAGGCGTTCGGGATCTTCGCCCTCAGATTTGGTATCCGCCATTTCCGCAACGGCAATGCCATCAGTCAGCCCAAGCGCCACTTCGAGACTGTCGGCCAGGCGGTTGCCGAGGTCGTCTTTGATAACCAGCCGGTCGACCACCACATCAATATCGTGTTTCAGCTTTTTGTCGAGCGCCGGCACTTCCGTGATTTCGTAATAGCTGCCATCGACTTTGACGCGCTGGAAGCCGCGCTTTTGCAGTTCGGCAAAGTCGCGCTTATATTCGCCCTTGCGACCGCGGACAATGGGCGCCAGTAGATAAAGCCGTGTGCCGGCATCCAGTGCCATAAGCCGGTCAACCATCTGGCTGACGGTCTGGCTTTCAATCGGCAGGCCGGTGGCGGGCGAATAGGGGACACCGATGCGCGCATAGAGCAGGCGCAGATAGTCGTAAATCTCCGTCACCGTGCCAACGGTGGAACGCGGGTTGCGCGAGGTGGTTTTCTGCTCAATGGAGATGGCCGGTGACAGCCCGTCAATTTGGTCGACATCGGGCTTTTGCATCATTTCGAGGAACTGGCGGGCATAAGCCGACAGGCTTTCAACATAGCGCCGCTGGCCTTCAGCATAAATCGTGTCAAAGGCAAGCGAGCTTTTACCTGACCCGGACAGCCCGGTAATGACAATCAATTCATCTCTTGGCAAATCCAGTGAGACGTTTTTAAGATTGTGCTCGCGCGCGCCGACAATGCGTATCTTTCGTGCCTGCGGCGTGTGCTTTTTACTGGGCGTGGGCATGGGTGTCCTGACTGTTTAACAATAACTTAGCCCTGTTGGGGCCGGTGTCCAAACCGCAATGACGAAAAATCTGAAAAGCCGATAGTCGCGCGCGGTGTTTTTCCACAGCTAACCCGTAAATCGGAGAATCTTGGTTATGTGAATGAAGCATGGTCGGATAGTCTAGCGCAATAACAAGGAGACGAATCATGGCAGGAAGCGTGAATAAGGTCATTTTGGTGGGAAATCTTGGGGCTGACCCTGATGTCAGAAGCACCAAAGACGGGCGTCCGGTAGTGAATTTGAGTGTGGCAACCAGCGAAAGCTGGCGTGACAAAAACTCCGGCGAGCGCCGCGAAAAAACCGAATGGCATCGTGTTGTCCTGTTTTCCGAAGGGCTTTGCCGCATCGCCGAGCAATATTTGAAAAAAGGCTCGAAAGTCTATGTCGAAGGGCAATTGCAAACCCGCAAATGGCAGGATGACAGCGGCAATGACCGGTATTCGACAGAGGTTGTCTTACAAAATTATGGCGGCACGCTGACCATGTTGGACTCGCGCAATTCGGGCGGCGGTTTTGAGGCTGTAGGCGGCGATTCGGGTGGTCCGGCGCTGGCGCAGGGCGGCGGTGGCGAGATCGACGACGAAATCCCGTTTTAGGCCAGAAAATAACAATATTTCAACAGCTTGCATCCTGTGCGGATGGGGTTGTTTTTGTGTTCTTTGCCATGGAATTATGGTAAGTTCTGAGTTATGTCCGCACATTGAGTGCCGCAACCGAAAGTGCCGAATTGAGCGATAATAACGACGATAACACGCCCGTTGATACTGAAGCTGTCGATGAAGACATTGGTGCTTCCGAAGCCGAAAGTGGTGTGGGCGCTCCGCCCGGAACCGGCGCGCGGCCACTCGGCGGCGATGATGATGGCAGCGATATCAGCCCGGTAAATATCGAAGAAGAGATGCGAACCTCGTATCTTGATTATGCCATGAGCGTAATCGTCTCCAGGGCTCTGCCGGATGTCCGCGACGGCCTAAAGCCGGTGCATCGGCGCATTCTCCATTCGATGAATGAAAACGGCTATGACTATAACAAGCCGTATCGCAAATCAGCCCGCGTAGTGGGCGATGTTATCGGTAAATATCACCCGCATGGCGACCAGTCGATTTATGACGCATTGGTACGCATGGCGCAGGATTTTTCCATGCGCCTGCCACTGCTTGACGGGCAGGGCAACTTCGGTTCGGTAGACGGCGACCCACCCGCCGCCATGCGTTATACGGAAGTGCGCATGGCAAAGCCCGCACACGCACTTCTTGACGATATCGACAAGGATACGATTGATTTCCAGGACAATTATGACAATTCCGAGCGCGAGCCGGTTGTTTTGCCTGCGCGGTTTCCGAACCTGCTTGTCAATGGTGCCAATGGCATTGCTGTTGGCATGGCGACCAATGTGCCGCCGCACAATCTGGGCGAGGTGGTGGACGGGTGTCTCGCGCTCATCGACAATGATGATATTTCCGATGCCGATTTGCTGGAGATTGTACCGGGGCCGGATTTCCCGACCGGAGGGCTCATATTGGGGTCTGCGGGCGCGCGGTCTGCGGTAACGACAGGGCGCGGGTCGATTATCATGCGCGGGCGTGTCAGCATTGAAGAGATTAAGAAAGACCGCGAAGCGATTATCATTCACGAAATTCCCTATCAGGTGAACAAGGCGTCGATGATTGAAAAAATCGCCGATTTGGTGCGCGAAAAGACCATTGAGGGCATATCGGATTTGCGTGATGAATCCGACCGCCACGGCATGCGCGTTGTTGTTGAATTGAAGCGTGACGCCGTGTCGGATGTGGTGCTCAACCAACTTTACCGCTATTCGCAATTGCAGACGTCTTTCGGTGCCAACATGCTGGCACTGAACGGTGGCCGCCCGCAATTGATGAATTTGCGCGACATGCTCAAGGCCTTCATCGCTTTCCGCGAAGAAGTTGTCACCCGTCGTTCAAAATTCGAACTGGGCAAGGCTCGCGATCGCGCGCATGTGCTTGTTGGGCTGGCGATTGCGGTTGCGAATATTGATGAGGTTATCGGACTTATCCGCAAGGCACCATCTCCGGCCGAGGCGCGGGTTCAGCTCATGGGGCGCGATTGGCCGGCGGCTGATGTGGCCGATCTGGTCGCGTTGATCGATGACCCGTTGCATAAGGTGGGCGATGGTGGCACCTATCGGCTGAGCGAAACACAAGCCCGCGCCATTCTTGAGTTGCGCCTGCAACGCTTGACGGCCATGGGGCGTGACGAAATAGGGGACGAGTTGAAGCAATTGGGCGCGCAAATCTCCGACCTTCTGGATATTTTACGCAGTCGCACCCGCGTGATGGCGATTATCCGCGATGAGTTGGTGGAAACACGCGACGAATTTGCCACCCCGCGCCGCTCGGAATTTATCGAGCATGACGGCGAAGTGGATGATGAAGCCCTGATACCGCAAGAAGATATGGTCGTTACCGTATCGCATGCGGGTTATATCAAGCGCGTGCCGCTTTCGACCTATCGCGCGCAACGGCGCGGCGGCAAAGGGCGCTCGGGCATGGCGACCAAGGACGAGGATTTTGTCACCCGCATTTTTGTCGCCAACACCCACCAGCCGGTGCTGTTTTTCTCGACCACGGGGATGGTTTACAAAATGAAAGTGTGGAAGTTGCCCCTCGGCAGTCCGCAATCGCGCGGCAAGGCTTTGGTCAATCTTCTGCCACTAGACAGTGGTGAAGGCATTGCCGATATCATGGCGCTGCCGGAAGACGAGACGCAGTGGGGCGCGCTAAACGTCATGTTCGCCACCAGTTTCGGCAATATTCGCCGCAACGAGTTGTCGGATTTTGTGCAGATTAATCGCGGCGGCAAAATTGCCATGAAACCGGATGAGGATGAGCGCATTATCGGTGTTGAAACCTGCGGGACTGACGATGATGTATTGCTGACAACATCGGACGGACGCGCCATTCGTTTTCCGGTCGAGGCCGTACGCGTCTTCCGCAGTCGCAATTCGACCGGCGTGCGCGGCATCAAGCTGGCCGAAGGTGCCGAGGTGATATCACTGGCGATTTTGCGCCATAGTGATGCAACACCGGCGGAGCGCAACACCTATTTGCGTCAGGCGGCGGCCATTCGTCGGGCGGCAGCCGAAGAGGGCGAGGCCGAGGTCGAAGAAATCGCTGCGGATGATGAAGGTGGCGAAGAAACCACCGCGTTGTCTGCCGAGCGTTATGCCGAATTGGGGGCAGCCGAGCAGTTTATTCTGACCATCAGTGCCAATGGCTATGGCAAGCGGTCTTCGGCCTATGAGTATCGCGTGTCCGGGCGCGGCGGTAAGGGTATTATCGCCATGACCCTTACCGAGCGTAACGGCGATTTGCTGGCAGCGTTTCCGGTTGAAGACAGCGATCAGGTCATGCTGGTTTCGGATAATGGCACATTGATCCGGTGTCCGGTTGACGATGTGCGTATCGCCGGGCGCAACACGCAGGGCGTGACCATATTCAAGACAGAAGAAGACGCGAGCGTGGTTTCAGTGGCCCGTTTGGGCGAGGCCAATGATGATGAGGATGGTGAAGTCGGTGAGGACGATGATGGTGCCGGTGATCCGCAAGCGGAAGATGGATAGTTTATGCGTGTAGGACTGTATCCCGGAAGTTTTGACCCGATTACCGTCGGGCACATCGATATTATTGAGCGGGCGTTCACCATTGTGGACCATCTGGTGATTGCCATTGGCAAAAACGCCACCAAGACCCCGCTGTTCGAGCTTGATAAGCGTCTTGCCATGATTGAGGAAGAGGTGGGCCCGAAAGCGGCGGCGCGCGATGTGCGTCTGGAAGTTATCAGTTTCGACACTCTACTGGTTGATGTCGCGCGGCAATATAAGGCAAATCTCATTATTCGCGGGCTGCGCTCTGCCGGCGATTTTGAATATGAAACGCAAATGACCGCAATGAACCGCGCTATGGCACCGGAAATCGAGACGATTTTTCTGCCCGCATCGCCGGAGGTTGGTTTCGTTTCGTCGACATTGGTGCGCCAGATTGTCGGCATGGGCGGGGTTGTCGACCCGTTTGTACCTGCCTCAGTTCTGAAAAAAATAAATGAATTAAAATAGATAATTAACCGGAGTATATCATGCGTTACTTAATATCTTCCTTTTTCGCCGCCATGGTTGTTTTTGGGTCGGTTTCCGCATGGGCAAACACCAGCAGTAAGGAGTCACATATGTTGATGGAACTCAAAAGCGGAACGGTCAAAATCGCATTGCGCGACGACCTCGCCCCCAATCATGTCGAGCGTATCAAGCAATTGGTCAGCGAAAAATTCTATGACGGCATTATTTTCCACCGCGTGATCGATGGATTTATGGCCCAAACAGGTGACCCGACCGGCACCGGCATGGGCGGGTCGGATTATCCTGATTTGCGTGCCGAGTTTTCCAGCGAACCCTTCCGCCGCGGCACATTGGGCATGGCGCGCTCACAACACCCGGACAGTGCCAACAGCCAGTTCTTCATCTGCTTTCAGGATGCTTCGTGGCTAAACGGCCAGTACACTGTGTTCGGTGAGGTTGTAGAGGGTATGGAGCATATCGACGCGATTACACGCGGCGAGCCGCCGGCGGAACCCGACCAAATTATCAGCCTGACCTTGGACGACTAACCCGAATGCAGGTCGATCTGTTTGATTTTGACCTGCCGGAAGAGCTGATTGCCCTGCGCCCTGCGGTGCCGCGAGACAGCGCACGGCTGTTGCATGTCGGGGCGACGGGCCAAGCCGGGCATCATGTGGTTTCGGATTTGCCGGAGTTTTTGGGCGCGGGCGATGTGCTGGTCGTCAACACCACCAAAGTCATCCCCGCGCGGCTTGTGGGTCGACGCGTGCGCGAGGTCACGGATGCAGGAGCCAATACAGGAGCCAAGGTTGAACTGACCCTGACCGAACGGTTGGGGCCGGTTGCTTGGAACTGCATGCTGAAACCTGCACGTCGGGTCAAGGTCGGTGACAGCATTATGTTCGACAGCAGTGATGACAATACGGTCACGGGCCGTGTCAGAGCGCGTAGCGGGGCAAATGCCGAACTGGAATTTGACCTCGAACCGGATGCGATGGAGCCGGTTTTGGCGCGTATCGGTGCCATGCCGCTACCGCCATATATCGCCGGAAAACGCGCTCCGGATGCGCGCGATGACGATGATTACCAGACGCTTTTCGCTACGCATGCCGGTGCGGTTGCTGCACCTACGGCGGGGTTGCATTTTACGCCCGAACTCGTCGCGCGCCTCAAAGACAGGGGGATACAACTCGTCGGGGTGACTTTGCATGTCGGGCCCGGCACTTTTTTACCGGTGAAAGTAAGCGATATAGCGTCTCATGTGATGCACAGCGAGTGGGGCGAGGTGACGCAAAGTGCGGCGGATACGATTAACGCGGCGCGTGCGCAAGGCCGGCGCATTGTTTGTGTTGGCACAACGGCATTGCGTTTGGTGGAAAGTGCGTGTCCTGAGGCAGGGCGCATAGCGGCGTTTCGCGGGGATACGGATATTTTCATCACGCCGGGGTATCAATTCAGAATATGCGATTTGCTGCTCACAAATTTTCATCTGCCACGCTCAACCCTGTTTATGCTGGTGTCGGCCTTTTCGGGGCTTTCGGTGATGCAGGCCGCCTATGCCGAGGCGGTTGCGAAAGGCTATCGGTTTTATTCTTACGGTGATGCGTGCCTTTTGACGCGTACTGAAAAAACGGGCACGGAGAATAACGGTGAAGTTTGAACTTCTGAAAACAGACGGCACAGCAAGATTGGGGCGCATTGATACGCCCAGAGGTGCGATTAGAACGCCCGCTTTCATGCCCGTTGGCACCGCCGGTACGGTCAAGGCCATGTATCCGACCCAAGTGCGCGAACTTGGTGCCGATATCGTGTTGGGCAACACCTATCATCTGATGTTGCGTCCGGGTGCGGAGGAAGTTGCCGCGCTGGGGGGCTTGCAAAACTTCATGCAGTGGGATGGCCCAATTTTAACCGATAGTGGTGGTTTTCAGGTTATGTCATTGGCAAAGCTTGCAAAAATGAGTGAAGACGGTGTGCGTTTTCAGAGCCATATTGACGGTAGCGAACATATGCTGACACCCGAACGCAGTATTGAAATTCAAACGCTTCTGGGCGCAAATATTCGCATGGTGCTGGATGAATGCACGTCTTTTCCGGCCACACATGAGGTGGCGCAAAGCTCAATGCATTTGTCGACGCGCTGGGCGGCAAGGTCGAAAACCGCTTTCGAAAAATACGATGCCGGAAAAGGCGACGCGCTGTTCGGTATTGTTCAGGGCGGCGTTTACGAAGATTTGCGCCACGAAAGCGCGGCAGCGCTTATCGATGTTGGCTTTGACGGTTATGCCGTGGGTGGCCTGGCCGTGGGCGAGGGGCATGATGAAATGTTGCGTGTGCTTGATTTTACCGTGCCGGCTCTGCCGGCTGATGCCCCACGTTATTTGATGGGTGTCGGCACACCGCACGACCTTGTTCATGCTGTTGCCCGCGGTATTGACATGTTTGATTGCGTGATGCCGACCCGCGCCGGCCGTCATGGGCTGGCCTATACGCGCCGGGGCAAGGTCAATCTCCGTAATGCCCGTCATGCTCATGACCCGCGGCCCCTGGACGATGAAAGCGCGTGTCCCGCCGCCAGCCAATATAGCCGTGCCTATTTGCATCATCTGTTCAAATGCAATGAATATTTGGGGCCGATGTTGTTGTCATGGAACAATTTGCATTATTACCAGCAACTCATGGGCAACCTGCGCGAAGCGATTGAGGCAGGTAAAACATCGGAATTCATTGACGGTTTCGAAAAGGAGCAGGCCGGAGGCGATCTGCCCCCGCTTGACTGAGCCGGCTCGCTTGGTACCTTTCAAAGTAGAACAAACACAATAAAAAGCGGGTGCCCATGCCACTTACCGTCAAACCACGCGTTGTCTCTTTGCTGCCAAGCGCCACCGACATTATGGCCGCCTTGGGCGCGGGCGATTTGCTTGTGGGGGTCAGCCACAGTTGCGACGGCGACTGGGCGCATTTGCCGGTCTTGACGAGCACATTGATCGACAAGAACGCTCCGGCCGGTGACATTGACGCGCAGGTGAAAAACAGCTCCGGGCCGCTTTACGAACTCGACATTGCGCGGCTGGAGGCTTTGGCACCCGATATCGTCATCAGCCAAGACCTTTGCGATGTGAGCGC
>CAJWBV010000003.1 GCA_913020275.1 uncultured Rhodobiaceae bacterium | reverse complement strand
TACGCCCGTCTTCATCTTCACGAGCTTTGGTAAAGTCTTTAAGTTAAAGGTCTGGGAACTTCCTGAAGTGGGAGCTCAATCCAGGGGTAAGCCGATCGTGAATCTGATTACCTTGGAGAAAGAAGAGAAGGTTCGAGCCATTCTTCCGATTGAAGATATGGAATCAGGCAAAAGCATTATTTTCGCTACCCGTCGGGGTCGCATCAAGAAAACATCGCTGGACTCGTATCAAAACGTCCTTTCCAGGGGAATTATCGCCATCAAGTTGCTTGAGGGAGATGACCTGGTCAGTGTCCGCCTCGTGGATAAGGGACAGCACGTCTTGCTAGCCACCCGATTGGGCCAATCCATTCGATTCCAGGAATCCGATGCACGGGTGATGGGGCGTAGCACTCAGGGTGTCACGGGAATGCGATTGCGAGATAAAGATGAAGTCATCGGAATGGAAATTCTCGACGAAGGAGCTTCCATTTTAACGGTCACGAGTAACGGGTTTGGGAAGCGAACCAACACCGGTGAATACCGAGTTCAAAGCCGTGGCGGAAAGGGGATTATTACCATCAAGACTGGTGGTAGAAATGGGGAAGTTGTGGGCATCCGACAGGTAACTGGCGAAGAGGACCTTCTGCTCGTTACTGCGGGAGGGCAACTCATCCGAAAAATCGCACTACTCGAAACAGGGTGGCCTTTTCTGAGGCGACAGCATGACCGCGGCGCGGCTGGATGACGTGCTGAACCTGATCCCGGCCCGCCTATCAGGCCTATTCATCTGCCTGGGGGCGTTGTTCGCGCCGGGCGGCTTTCGCAACGATTTCATCAAGCTCGATCTGCGTGCACAGGCCCAATGTTACCGGATCGGTCGGGGTAATATTGCTGATATTCCAATGCGACCGGTCGCGAATGCTTTGAATGGTCGGCTTTGTGGTGCCGACAAGTCGTGAGATTTCAGAATCGCGCAATTCGGCATGATTCCGCACCAGCCAGGCAATAGCGTCGGGGCGTTCTTGGCGTTTTGACAGGGGCGTATATTTCGTTGTTTTGCGCGGTTTTCCTGCGGGAATCTCGCGTTTGCTGTCGGCGATTTGCAATTCGCTTGTCGGGTCTTCCTGACAGCGTTCGATTTCACTCCGCGTTAGTTGGCCGTTGCTGATCGGATCCATGCCCTTGATACCTTGTGCAACGTCACCATTGGCGATGCCTTTGACTTCAAGCGGGTGCAAACCGCAGAAAAGTGCTATTTGGTCGAAAGTCAGGGCCGTATTGTCGATCAGCCAAACGGCTGTGGCTTTGGGCATAAGAGGCGTGGTCATGGGCTTCTCCGTTCACCGCAAGCGTTTTTGCTGCAAGGTTTTATGCATCCTGAAAACGCCATGTCGGGATTAGCGGTTTATATATAACGAACCACCGCCCTCTGCAAAGGTTTTTTAAACCTCGCAATCGAGGATGATTTTGCCAATATGTTGGCTCGTTTCCATCAGGCTTTGCGCGGCACCGGCTTCACCGAGTGGAAATACAGTATCGACAATCGGTTTTATCTCTTTGCCGGCCAATGGCCAGATTTTTTCTCTGATAATGCCGGTCAGTCGGGTTTTTTCCGGAATGGGCCGTGCGCGCAAGGTGGAACCCGTCAGGATCAGGTTTTTGAGCATGACGGGCAGCATATCAATCTCGGCGCGCGCGCCTTCAAGATGGGCGATATTGACGATACGCCCGCCGCGTGCGGCGGCTGAAATATTGCGCTGAAAATAGCTGCCGCCCACCATATCCAGAATGAGATTGACCCCTTTGCCTTCGGTCAGTGTGTCAATGGCGGCTTCAAAATCGGTGTTTTTGTAATTGATGGCGAGGTCAGCACCCAGTTTTTCACAAAAATCGCATTTTTCATCCGTTCCGGCGGTGGTGGCGACAATCGCGCCGTAATGTTTCGCCATTTGAATTGCGGTTGTGCCAATGCCGCTGGAGCCGCCATGGATGAGCAGTGTTTCGCCGGCGACCAGCCCGCCCAGTTCAAACACATTCGCCCAGACCGTGTAAATGGTTTCGGGCAGGGCGGCGGCGTCGGTAAAACTCATATTTTCCGGTATTTCGAGCGCGTGGTCTTCATGCACGACCCCGTATTCGGCATAGCCACCGCCGGCCACCAGACCGGCAATGCGCGCGCCGGGCTGCCAGCGCGTGACGTCCGACCCGCAGGCCACGACCGTTCCGGCAAATTCCAACCCCATAATTTCCGATGCGCCGGGCGGTGGCGGATAAAACCCCATGCGCTGATAACAATCGCCGCGATTGACACCGGCCGCGCCGATTTTGACCAGAATTTCGTAGGTGTCGGGGCGAGGCGTATTATGCTCAGTAAGCGTTAACGAAGCCGGACTGTTGTCTTCCCCAATGCTGATCGCGCGCATTTTTTCGGGGATTGCTGCCGGAATTTCTCCTGGAATTTTTATTGTCATGATCTGCTCCTGATTGGCATAATCTTATGTCGGACGGTAAGGGAAAAAGGGTAGGGCATGGAAGAAGAAACGCCAAATTTAGTCGGGTCGCCGCTTGGTGATTTGCTGGCAGAAGATCTGAGTCCGATGGGTCTGGAAGAATTAAGCGCGCGCATTGACGCGCTGGAGAGCGAAATCGAGCGGTGCCGCGCGATTATCGAAAGCAAAAAGAGCTCGCACAGCGATGCAGAAGCGATTTTTCGTAAATAAGCGGATGCTCAGCCGATGAAGCTGTCGAATTTCTTGTTAAACCGGCTCACGCGGCCGCCACGGTCAACCAGCGTTTGCGACCCTTTGGTCCATGCCGGATGGGTGGTCGGATCAATGTCGAGCGTCAGCGTCGCGCCTTCTTCACCATAAGTCGAGCGCGTCTGGTAGCTGGTTCCGTCTGTCATGGCGACGGTGATCATGTGGTATTCGGGATGAATATCTTTTTTCATCACGTAATCCTCTGTTTTCCGAAGGCTTCTATAACCGACATGGGGCCAATGTGCAAGCCTGAAGGCGAGAAAAGCCGATTGCGCCATCGCGTCCCACGCGTCGAACATGGGCTGGAGTCGGCCCCGCGATAGAGCTATATAGAATGCAATCACAGCGTTAGGAAAAAACGGTGAGCCGCAACACCTCAGCAGATATAGTCGCCCAGCAGGAAGACGAAGCCAGACGTCGGCCCCGCGGCCGTACGGTCAGGCCGCTTTTGGCGCTCGTGCCGTTTATCATGAAATATCCGGGAATGATTGCCGGCGCGTTTGTCGCGCTGGTCATGGCAACGCTGGCGACGCTGGCCATGCCGATTGCCGTGCGCTTCATGATAGATAACGGGTTTTCGCGCGATGATGCGGGCTCAATAGACAGCTATTTTCTGGCCTTGCTGATTGTTGCCATTGTTTTGGGCGCGGCCAGCGCCACCCGCTTCTTTTTCGTATCCTGGATCGGCGAGCGCGTGACAGCCGATTTGCGCCAGGCGGTCTATGCGCATATCACGCGGCTCAGCCCGGTGTTTTTCGAGGTCACGCGCACGGGCGAAGTTCTGTCGCGCCTCACTGCCGACACCACGCTGATAAAATCCGTGGTCGGTTCTTCCGCTTCGATTGCCCTGCGCAATCTGTTCATGTTTTTCGGCTCCGCCATCATGCTGGTTTACACAAGTCCGGCACTGAGCGGGCTTGCCGCGCTCACGCTGCCGGCAGTCATTGTGCCGATGATTGTTTTTGGCCGCATGGTGCGGCGTTTGGCGCGCGCCAGTCAGGACAGAATTGCCGATACCAGCGCGCATGCCGCCGAAACCATATCCGCCATGCAGACTGTTCAGTCTTTCACCCATGAGGTCGAAGACCGGCGCGTTTATGCGCATGCGGTGGAAAATTCTTTCGATACTGCAAAACTGCGCATTCTCGCGCGCTCGGGCATGACGGCGATTGCCATTGTGCTGGTTTTCGCCGGCGTGGTCGGCATTTTATGGGTCGGCGCGCAAAATGTTGTGCAGGGCACCATGACCGCCGGTACGCTGGGCCAATTCATCATCTACGCGGTTTTGTGCGCCACCTCGATTGGCGCACTGTCGGAGGTTTGGGGTGAGGTGCAATTGGCCGCCGGTGCGACCGAGAGGCTGGTCGAAATTTTGCAGGTTACACCGCAAATCACGGCACCGGCCAATCCTGTTGCCATTGCCAAGCCGGTGCGCGGGCTCATCGGTTTTGACAATGTCAGTTTCAGTTATCCGACACGGCCTGAAATATCGGCTTTGAACGGTTTTTCACTGAGCGTATCGCCGGGCGAAACTGTGGCGCTGGTAGGCGCATCGGGCGCGGGCAAAAGCACAGTGTTTCAGCTTTTGTCGCGGTTTTACGACCCGCAGCTCGGACAAATCACACTGGACGGCGTTGCCCTGCCAACGGCAGACCCGACGCATGTGCGCGCGGCATTGGCTGTGGTGCCTCAGGAAACGGTCATTTTTGCCAAATCAGCTTTTGAAAATATTCGCTTTGGCCGCCCTGAGGCGTCGCGGGAAGATGTGATCGCCGCCGCCCATGCTGCCCAAGCACATGAGTTCCTGGAACGCCTGCCGGAGGGCTATGACACCGAGCTTGGCGAGCGAGGGATTACATTGTCGGGCGGGCAACGCCAACGCATTGCCATAGCGCGCGCGATTTTGCGCGCCGCGCCCGTATTGTTGCTTGATGAGGCGACAAGTGCGCTCGATGCGGAAAGCGAAGTTCTGGTGCAAAAGGCACTTGGAAATCTGATGGTCAACAAGACCACGTTGGTCATCGCCCATCGCCTTGCGACGGTTTTGAAGGCCGACCGCATTGTTGTGATGGCCGACGGGCAGATTATTGCCAGCGGGCGTCACGAAGCCCTGCTTGCAGAGGGCGGGCTTTACGCGCGTCTGGTCGAATTGCAATTCGGGCGGCATGCGGCCGAATAGGGCGTATAAATCAGGCCAGATTTTTCAACAAATCGCCATGCAGGGCTTCATTGGCAGCGACAATGTTGCCTGTCTCGAAGATTTTGGAGCCATTTTTTAAATCCGAAACAAGCCCGCCCGCCTCACGACAGATAACGATACCGGCGGCCACATCCCACGGGGCAAGCCCGCGTTCCCAAAACCCGTCAACGCGACCGGCGGCGACAAAAGCCAGATCGAGTGCCGCCGCACCAAAGCGGCGAATACCGGCGACTTTCGGCAAAAGCGTTTCCATTTCGGTGATGAATTCGGCGCGTCCGGCGCGTTCGCCATGTGGGGCACCGCAGGCAAAAACCGCTTCTGACAGGCGGTTGCGCCCGCCGACCCGCAGGCGGGTATTATGCGAAAACGCGCCCTGTCCGCGCTCGGCAAAAAACATTTCATCCGTCACCGGATTGTAAATCAGCCCGGCAACAAGGCGTCCTTCGCGCTCAAGCGCGATGGAAATGGCGAAATGGGGAATGCCATGCATGAAATTGGTGGTGCCGTCCAGCGGGTCAACGATCCAGCGATGGGTTTTGTCCGAACCTTCAATCTCGCCGCTTTCTTCCATCAAAAGGCCGTATCCGGGCCGCGCGGTCTGCAGCTCTTCGCGGATAATGCTTTCGGCTTTCAAATCGGCATTTGTCACGAAATCACCGGGGCCTTTTTGCGATACCTGCAATTTTTCAATTTCACCGAAATCACGGCGCAGGGCACGGCCGGCTTTTTCGGCGGCCGCGCGCATGACGTTCAAACTGGCTGATTGTATGCCCATGCCTTAATCGGCGCGCTTGATGTAGGTGACTTCGTTGGTGTCGACCACGATTTTGTCCCCGGCTTCAACAAAGGGCGGCACCATAATCCGCACACCGTTTTCAAGCATGGCCGGCTTGTTTGAGGAAGCTGCGGTCTGGCCTTTGACGACCGGTTCGGTTTCGCTGACCTCCAGCGTCACCTGATCGGGCAGGCGCACACCAATCGGGCGGCTTTCATGGCTTTCCACCACCACCATCATGCCATCTTGCAAAAAGGCCGTGCGCTCGCCGACAAAATCGCTTTGCAGTTCAATCTGCTCGTAGCTTTCGGTATTCATAAATACCAGCATGCCGTCGGCTTCATAAAGAAACTGATAGTCGTTTTGCTCCAGCCGCACGCGCTCAACTGTCTCGGATGAGCGGAAGCGCTCGTTCAATTTCGATCCGTTCAGCAGGTTTTTCAGTTCCACCTGGGCAAAGGCACCGCCCTTGCCCGGTTTTACATGCTGAAGCTTGGCAACCGCCCACAGGCTGCCATTGTGCTGGATAACATTTCCGGGGCGGATTTCATTGCCGTTGATTTTCATTGCTCAAACCTCAAAGCCGTTTGCGCTCTGATAGCATGCGGAGGTCGATTGAAAAAGCAAATTTGCCATGTGCTTTGACATGCGCTCAGCGATAGGCGTCAAAAATCCTGTCAAAGGCGCGCACGGCGGCAACCGGCCCCTCGGGGTGTTGCCACACACCGCTGGAGACGGCCAGAAAATCCGCTCCGGCGGCGGCCAATGTGTCACCATTTTCAGGCGTGATGCCGCCAATCGCCACGCATGGCGGCTCCATGACCTCCTGCCACCAGGTCAGAATATCGGGGCTCGGTCGTGCGCTTGTGTCTTTGGTTTTGGTGTCGAAAAACGCACCAAAGGCCACATAATCGGCACCGGCATCACCGGCGAGCATCGCGAGGTGGCGCGAGGCGTGGCACGTCACGCCGATAATCGCCTTGTCTCCCAGCAGCGTGCGGGCTTGCCGGTAGTCCATGTCGTTTTGCCCGATATGCACGCCATCGCAGCCCAAATCGCGGGCGAGATCAGGCCGGTCGTTCAACAACACCGCAACATTATGTTGCTGGGCAAGCGGGCATAAAATTTCAACCGCGCGGCGGATGGTGTCATCCTCGACCGGCGAGCCGTCGGGCTGTTTCAGTCGAATTTGCAGGCAGGCAATATCACCCTCTTGCAGGGTTTCATCCAACGTCGGCGCAAAAACCTCAAGCTCAAATTGCGGCGGCGTAATTAGGTAAAGGCGGGGGGCGGGTCGACTCATCAGGCTGGTGCGGCACCGGTTTGTCCGATATGGCGCAGTTTGTGGTCAGCCAGCACGCAGGCCATCATTGCCTCCCCAACGGGTACGGCACGAATGCCAACGCACGGATCATGGCGGCCCTTGGTGACAATCTCGGTTTCCGCGCCGGAGCGGTCGACCGTGCGGCGCGGTGTCAAAATTGACGAAGTTGGTTTCACGGCAAAGCGCACAACAATATCCTGTCCGGTCGAAATGCCGCCCAGCACTCCGCCGGCATGATTGCTGGTGAAAGCTATATTGTCGCCATCGCGGGTCATTTCATCGGCGTTTTCTTCGCCGCTCAGGGCGGCGGCGGCAAAGCCATTGCCAATCTCGACGCCTTTTACGGCATTAATGCTCATCATGGCGGCGGCCAGTTCGGTATCCAGCTTGCCATAGACCGGTGCGCCCCAGCCGACCGGCACACCGCTGGCGACAATTTCAATAATCGCGCCGCAGGACGAGCCGGCTTTGCGCACCCCGTCAAGATAGTCTTCCCAGTCGGCGGCGGCCTGCTTGTCAGGGCACCAGAACGGGTTTTCTTCAACCACATCCCAGTCCCAATTGTCCCGATTGATTGCATGCGGACCCATTTGCACCAGCGCGCCACGAATGGTGACTTCGGGCAATATGGCCCGCGCAATGGCGCCGGCTGCCACACGCGCAGCGGTTTCGCGCGCCGATTGACGCCCGCCACCGCGATAGTCGCGCACGCCATATTTTTCCATATAGGTGTAATCGGCGTGACCGGGCCGGAATTTGTCCTTGATGTCGCCATAGTCTTTTGACCGCTGATCGGTGTTTTCGATCATGAGCTGAATCGGCGTACCCGTGGTGACTTGCACGCCGGTTTCAGGATGCTCAAAAACACCCGACAGAATTTTCACCGCATCGGCTTCGCGGCGCTGTGTGGTGAAGCGGTTCTGGCCGGGCTTGCGCCGGTCGAGCCAGTGCTGAATGTCGTTTTCGGTAATCGGCACGCGCGGCGGAGTGCCGTCCACTGTACACCCAAGCGCGGGCCCGTGGCTTTCGCCCCAAGTGGTGACGCGGAACAGATGACCGAAGCTGTTATGCGACATGGTTTTTCCTAATCTGCGTCCACAACGCCCATGCCGACTGTGTTGTAGCCGGCATCGACATGGTGGTTTTCGCCCGTCACGCCGCTACCCATATCAGACAGCAAATAAAGCGCGGCATTGCCAACCTCTTCGATCGACACGTTTTTGCGTAACGGCGCGTTTTCCTCATTCCATTTGAGCATCATCCGCATGCCGGAAATGCCCGCCGCGGCCAATGTTTTAATCGGCCCGGCAGATATTGAATTGACACGAATGTTCTTCGGCCCCAAATCGGCGGCAAGATAGCGCACGCTCGCTTCCAGAGCCGCCTTTGCCACACCCATAACATTGTAATGCGGAATGACTTTTTCAGCCCCGAAATAGGAAAGCGTGATGAGCGACCCGCCATCATGCATCAGTTTCTCGGCGCGCTGCGTGACGGCGGTGAAGCTGTAACAGGAGATATTGAGGCTCATCTGGAAGTTTTGCGGCGAGGTGTCGACATAGCGGCCTGTCAGCTCGTCCTTGTCGGCAAAAGCAATGGCATGCACCACAAAATCAAGTTTGCCCCAATCGCTTTTCAGCTTTTCGAAAACGGCGTCCAAGCTGGCGTCGTCGGTGACATCGCATGGCATAATTTCGGCATTGACGCTTTCCGCCAGCGGGCGCACGCGGCGTTCAAGGGCCTCGCCCTGATAGGTGAAGGCCAATTCAGCGCCGGCATCGGCACATGCTTTGGCAATGCCCCAGGCAATCGAGCGCTGATTGGCAACGCCCATAATCAATCCCCGTTTTCCAGCCATCAAACCCTGCATGTTGTACCTCGTCGAAATTATCTATGCTTCTGTATAGACTGCTCTGCCTGCAAAACCTAGTACCCTGTAAATCCTAGTCCGATACGACAAGCCATTTGATCGCCGGCGCGTATCCGGCATTTGCCGCGCGTTGCGCCCAGTAACGTGCAGCTTTGGTGTCGGTTGGAATACCATCACCCTCGTGGAGCATTACCGCCAGATTGAGCTGTGCCGGCGCAAAGCCCAATTCTGCAGCGCGGGTATAATAGCGGACGGCTTTTTCTCCATCGCGCGCCACGCCCTGTCCAAGCCGGTAAAGATGGCCGATATTGCGCAGCGCGGCGAGGTCGTAATTATCCGCCAGCGGCTGCCAGAAGGCGCGCGCGGCCGTGTAATCACCGCGCTCATAAGCAACCAGCCCGCGTTGGAAATCATCGACAAATGTTTGAGCTTGCGGCGTCGGCGCGCACCCGCTCAGCCAGGCACCGATAAGGGCGGCGGCAAGGGCGCCAACAGATTTATTTTGGAACCTGCGCGGCATAGTCTTATATAACGTCCGAGGTTTAAGGAAAAAACCGAAAAAACATGTTAAAGCAATACGCCAATGACAATATTTGATACCCCGCCCGAAGACCCGTTCGGGCTGTTTGAAAGCTGGATGGCCGATGCCGTCCGGAGCGAAGTGAACGATCCCAACGCCATGGCGCTCGCCACGGCGGATAAAGATGCGCTGCCCAATGTACGCATGGTGCTGTTGAAGGGGGTCGATGCGCGGGGTTTTGTGTTTTACACCAATCTCGAAAGCCAAAAAGGGGGTGAGCTTCAAAACCACCCTCAGGCGGCTTTGTGTTTTCATTGGAAGAGCCTGCAACGTCAGGTGCGCGTGCGCGGGCCGGTGAGTGCCGTGGATGATGGCGAGGCCGATGCGTATTATGCCTCACGCAGCCGCGAAAGTCGGTTGGGGGCATGGGCGTCGCAACAATCGCGGGCGCTGGCAGACAGGGTCGAGCTTGATGCGGCCTATGCCGACATGGAAGCGCGCTTTGCCGGTCAAGATGACATTCCCCGCCCGCCGCACTGGTCGGGACGGCGAATTACACCGCTCAGTATCGAGTTTTGGCAGGATGGCAACCACCGGCTACACGACCGGCTGGTTTATGCGCGACCTGCACCCGACCGGGCGTGGCAAACCCAGCGCCTTTATCCTTAGACTTTATCCCAAGACTTTATCAGCTATAGGCTTCGGGGCGCGCAAAGGCGAAACCGGCCTGTTCCAACATGCGCGCGGCGGCCATGGTGGTTTTGTCGCCATAGGCCGGGCCGATAATTTGCATGCCGATTGGCAGGCCGGATGTGTGTTTTCCCAAGGGCACAGCCGTGGCCGGCAGCTCGCATAAAGACGCCAGACCCGCCCAAACAACATTGTCGGAATAGGGTCGTTGTATCCCATTAACGGTGATCTCGCGCTCACCAAACGGTTTGTCTTGCATGTGCGGCATGGCCGGGGTCGGGGTTGCCGGTGCCAGCAGAACGTCAATATTTTCAAAAACCGCTGCCCATTTTGCGCTTAGGTGCGCCTTCATTTCATGCCAAACCAGCCATTCGCGATGGGCCAGCAAAGCACCGCGCGCTTGGATGATATTGGCGGATTTGTCGTCGGGCGCGGCGTTTTCAACGGCTTTTGCCAGATTTTCAATCTCGGCGGCGGGGAAGCCCGTGGCAATGATGGGCGCCAAATTCATCAGATAAACCTCGTGATGTTCGGCCAGTGTGAAATCCGGTCGGGCATCGACAATTGTTGCACCCAGTTCTTCAAGTGTTTTTGCCGCGCGGGCGATGCCGGCAGAAATCTCATCGTCAACCGGACAATAGGGGTCGCCCGGCCACAGCCCGACCCGCAAATCTTTGGGCTTGGTTGCGCGTGCTTCGGGCAGGTCGAGTTTAAGGGCGGCCGCTTCTTGCCCCGCAAGACCCAAGGTCAGGTTGACGGCTAACTCGATATCATCCACGCTGCGCGCCAACGGGCCGACCACGCTGAGAGCGCTTTCGGTCAATGCACCATGGACGGGCGGCACATGACCGCGCGCGGGAATGATGCCATAGGTCGGTTTATGGCCGAACAGACCGCAAAAATGCGCCGGTGTGCGGATCGAGCCGCCAATATCGCTGCCAAATTCAAGAGGCGTAAAACCGGCCGCCAGCGCCGCAGCCGAACCGCCTGACGACCCGCCCGGTGTATGCGCCGGATTATGGGGATTGTTGGTTGTACCGTGCAGGTCGTTATAGCTTTGTAAATCGGCGCATAAAAGCGGCGTGTTGGTTTTGCCAATAATAATGGCGCCGGCCGCTTTCAAACGCTGTACGACCGCCACATCTGTTTTGGAAACCTTGCCGGCAAAGGCCGGATAGCCAACATCGCAGGTCAGGCCGACAACCTCAAAAGCATCCTTAATGGTCATCGGAACCCCGTGCAACGGCCCGTCAATAGTGCCGGCTTCGCGTTTTTCGTCGGCCAGCTTTGCCTCCGTGAGGGCTTTGTCGAAGCGCGTGTCAATCACCGCGTTCACATCGAGATTGTATTTTTCGATGCGCTCGATGAAAAATGCGGTCACTTCCGCCGAGGTCAGTTCGCCTCGGCTGATCTTGTCGCCAAGCTGGGCAGCACTCAATTCCAGAACAGTCATATTTTTCTTCCCCCCGCACTAGACTTTGACAGCCTCTTTACGGCAAGATTACGCGGAAGTTCTTAAAATGAACAAATAAATATTTTGGGAGAAGTTAATCATGTTTGGAGCCATGCAGGATGTGCCACTTTTGGTCAATCGTATTTTGGACCATGCGCTTGTGAACCATCCGGAGCGAGAAATTGTATCGCGCCTGGTTGAAGGCAATATTCACCGCGAAACATATGCTGACGCGCATTTGCGCAGTCGGAAACTCTCGCAAGCCTTGCAAGCATTGGGCTTCGGTCAGGGCGATGTTTTGGCAACATTGGCGTGGAATACGCACCGCCACTTTGAAGCGTGGTACGGGATTACCGGTATCGGTGGGGTCTATCACACGTTGAACCCGCGCCTGTTTGCCGAGCAGTTGAGCTATATCATCAACCATGCCGGCGATAAGGTCATTTTTACCGATCTGACCTTCGTGCCGATCCTTGAAGGCATTGAAAAGGAAATTCCAAACGTCAAAGGCTTCATCATTATGACGGATGCAGCCCACATGCCGGAGACAACGCTTTCCAATGTACATTGCTATGAAGATTTGATCGATGGTCAATCCGGGGATTTCAATTGGGTTGAGGTCGATGAGCGCGCGCCGTGCGGTATGTGCTACACCTCCGGCACAACCGGGAACCCCAAAGGTGTTTGTTACACCCATCGTTCAAACGTGTTGCACACTTTGGTCGGTAATTCCTCTGATGTTATAGGCCTCAGAAGCGTCGATAGCCTGTTGCCTGTTGTACCGCTGTTCCACGCCAATGCCTGGGGGCTTGCTTTTGGTGCGCCGGCTGTCGGGGCTAAAATTGTCAATCCGGGCCCCAATATGGACGGTGAGAGCATCTATCAGCTTTTGACGGAAGAAAAGGTCACGTTCACGGCGGCTGTGCCGACGGTCTGGTTGATGCTGATGCAGCATTTGGAAAACAATAAGCTAGACCTGCCGGACCTTGAAACCGTGGTCATTGGCGGTTCGGCTGTGCCGCGTGTCATGCTCGAAAAGTTTGAGCGTGATTACGGCGTGTCCGTCAAACACGCCTGGGGCATGACCGAAATGTCGCCACTAGGTACCATCGCCAGCTTCAAAGCCGGAATGGAAAATATGACCTTTGACGAGCAGATGGACATTAAAGTGAAGCAGGGGCGTCCGCCTTATTTGATGGAAATGAAAATTACCGATGATGACGGCAATGAACTGCCGCGCGATGGCAAGGCATTCGGGCATTTGATGGTGCGCGGGCCGTTTGTTGTCGGTGAATATATCAAGGGTGATGGTGGACAGATTCTTGACGAAGACGGGTTCTTCGATACAGGCGATGTTGCCACGATTGATCCATTGGGGTTCATGCAGATTACCGACCGCTCAAAAGATGTCATCAAGTCTGGCGGTGAGTGGATTTCTTCAATCGAGATTGAAAATATCGCGGTGGGTCACGAAAAAGTTCAAGAGGCCGCCGTTATCGGCATCGCCCACCCGAAATGGGACGAACGCCCATTGCTGGTCGTAATCAAGAACGAGGGTGCGGAAGTTTCCAAGGAAGAAATCCTTGGTTATCTGGAAGGTAAAATCGCCAAATGGTGGATGCCGGATGATGTTGTTTTCGTCGATGAAATTCCGCATACGGCGACCGGTAAAATTCAAAAGCTGACTTTGCGTCAGCAATTTGAAGATTACAAGTTGCCGACTGCTGAAGCGGTGGCTGAATAGTCATGGGCAGCAAAATCTCAGTTCGTCTCGCAGTCTGGGGGCTTCGCCTCGCATTTATTGCGCCTGTGATAATGCTGATCTCAGGCAGCCTCTACCGCCTCCGGTTTGTGGATTTCCAAATTCCTCTGCTGGCCTTCGCCGCGGCCGTATTGCTTGCGGCGCTGGCCGCACTGTTCGGGCTGATCGGTGCAGTCAGTGGAGCGCTTGGAGTTCATGACAAAACAATACGGGCCGTGGTCGCCCTGGCAGTGGCCTTGCTTGTTCTGGTCGGACCTTTGAATACGTTGCGACAGGGTGCCGGCGCGCCGATGATCCATGATATCACCACTGATCTGGAAGACCCGCCTATTTTTGTTGAAGTGCCCCGGAAGCGATCAGTTTCGGACAATAGTCTGGATATTGATGCCGAGGTTCTTGCTGCTCAGAAAGCCTTTTATACCGACATTGGGCCAACCATGCTGCCGATGGCGAAAGGGGAAGCTTTCGGGCTTGTGCGTGAAACGGTCAACGCTTTTGAATGGGTTGTTCACGCGGAAAATGCCAATCTCGGCTATATTGAAGCGACGGCTTCGACACCGTTTTTCGGTTTTCGTGATGATGTCGTTATCCGCGTATCGGAAGAAGCCGGCCGTGTGCGTGTGGACATGCGTTCAGCCTCGCGTGTCGGTCTTTCAGATCTCGGCGTAAATGCCGGCCGCATTCGTGACTTCATGGAACTTGTGGCTCAAAAAGCGAATTAAACAAGTGTGAACTCGCTGTCGAGTGCCGGTTTGCCGGAACAAGACACGCGGTTGCGCGCGACCAAATCCTGCATATGAGCAAAAACCGACAGGGCGGCTGCCGGATGCAGTTTTTTGTCGACATCGGCATACATCACTTCGACCATGGCTGTAATGCGCGTGTCGCCCGCGGCAAGGCGCGTCAGCACTTGTTGTTCGCGGTTTTGTCGATGCTGGATATAGCCTTCGACAAACTCTTTAGGATTTGGAATGCACGGCCCGTGTGTGGGCCAGTAAAGCTCCTCCTCGCGGGTTAACAGGCGCGCAAGCGAGGACATATAATCCTGCATATTGCCGTCGGGTGGCGCGATAATGCTGGTTGACCAGCCCATCACATGGTCGCCGGTAAAGAGAGTTTTTTCTTCCTTCAAAGCATAACACACATGATTTGCCATATGGCCGGGCGTGGCGACGGCTTCAAGAGTCCAGTCTTCGCCATTGATAATGTCCCCGTCGGCCACAACATGGTTGGGCTTGAAGGCGTCATCGGCATCTTCTTCAAGGCGTGGTCCATCAAAAGTTTCCGGCTTGGGCGGCGGGCACCCGTAAATGGGGGCGTTTGTGCGTGCCTGCAATGGGGTGCAGGCAGGCGAATGGTCAAGATGGGTATGCGTGACCAGAATATGACTGACGCGCTCATCGGGTTCCAGCGCGTCCAAAATCGCCTCGACATGCTCGTCCAGCAGCGGGCCCGGATCAATGACAGCGACATTGCCGTTGCCAATTATATAAGTGCCGGTGCCGGTGAAAGTGAAGGGGCTCGGATTATTCGCAATAACGCGGCGAATGCGCGGTGACAGCCGGTCCACAACGCCATATTCGAATTCAATGTCCGTATGGAAGTTCAACATCCAAAATCTCCACTGGTCTGCTTGCGCATTAAACCCTACTATATTTGCTAAGGCTTGAACACGAAAGGTCGGGACTTGAATAAGGCAATAGTAAGCGTTTCGGTGTTTCTGGGATTGGTCTGTAGCAGTGTCATTGTTACGGCGGCGGCCCAGCGCGGTGAAAAGGAGCAGCGTTTTCTCTTTGATCGCACCGATACAGATGGCGACGGCTTCATTTCGGAAGAAGAGTTCACAACATCGCAGCTCGACCGTTTCAAGAAGATGGATACGGATAAAGACGGCAAAGTGTCGTTTGAAGAGAATAAGGAAGCGATTGAAAAAATGCGCAAACGCCTTGAGCGTTTTAGCAAATGAGCCGCGACGAGGTTTGATGCTGGTCGGAGTGGCAGGATTTGAACCTGCGACCCCCTCGTCCCGAACGAGGTGCGCTACCAGGCTGCGCCACACTCCGAAATGTGGAGATATAAACGAGGAAACAGGGCACCGCAATTGATAATTGGTGGGGCGCGGCATTGATGGAAAAGCACTAAGGGAGTTTAAAATGACATATTCCAGTTCGTCCGAAACCAAAGCAAGAGTAAACCCCATAAGCCACTTGAGGCGGCTGTTTGCGGTGCTGGCCATGCTCTTCGGCGTGTCTTTAGCCTATCTGTTTTTCTGGCCCGTTCCAATTGATCCGGTGGCGAATGAGCCGTTTCCGCCCAATCCGGCGGGGCAGGGGGTTTTTGCGGCCAATCAGAAACTGGATGCGGCCGAACTGTTGACGCTGGGGTCGGGGCCGGAGGGCATAGCTTTTGATGCCGCCGGAAATCTTTATACCGGATTGGTCGACGGACGCATTTTGCGGGCTGACCCAAACGGCAATATTTCCACCTTCGCTGATACGGGCGGGCGACCGCTGGGCTTGAATTTCGATGCGGGCGGCAATTTGATTGTGGCCGATGCCAAAAAAGGTCTGTTGTCGATCGACGCGGGCGGTGCGGTGAAAATTCTGACCGACAGCGTTGACGGCGAGCGCATGATTTTTGTCGATGACCTCGCCATTGCCCGTGACGGCATGATTTATTTTTCGGATGCCTCGACACGCCACGCCTATGGCGCAGACCTGCTCGAAATTTACGAAGGCCGCCCGACGGGTCGACTGGTGTCATACAATCCGGCGACAAAAGAAACCCGTGTCTTGCTGGACAAGCTCTATTTCGCCAATGGGGTGGCGCTGAGCCGGGATGAGGATTTTATTCTGGTCAATGAAACGTTCCGAACCCGCATCACGCGCTATTGGTTGCGCGGCGAAAAGGCCGGCACGCATGAAGTGTTCATCGACCGACTGCCCGGCTTTCCCGACAATATTACCGAAGCACCCGATGGTGGTTTCTGGCTGGCTTTGCCGGGTCCGCGCACTGAGCAAATCGATGCGCTTATTCCGAGCCCGTTTGCCCGCAAAATCGCCTGGCGCATTTTCAATTTGGGCATTTCCCCGGTTGAACAGCACAGCTGGGCGGTCAAATTGACGGCCGACGGCGAGCCCGTTGCTTCGTTGGAGGATGCCAGTGGCCGGATTTACATGGTGACAAGCGTCATCGAGCAAGACGGCAAACTCTATCTCGGCAGTTTGGCGACGGACTATATCGGCATAATTGACGCACCCTAAGGTAAAAAGAGGGCTAGACCGGAAGGGCATTGCCTTGTATTTTCGCCAACAGTTGGGGTGTAGCCAAGTGGTAAGGCAGCGGTTTTTGGTATCGCCATGCGCAGGTTCGAATCCTGCCACCCCAGCCAAAATTCTTTAGCATGGGTTCTCGCTCACATCCTTTCAAACTAGGCTCTATTGGGGCGGCATGCGATGCCCACGTCTGCTAAGACGATAGTTTAATCTTCAGCTGACTACTGATCCGGTGTCGGCGGAGTATTCAGGTACCAAATAACTTGTAATTCTCGGCTTCCCAATTAACTGGCAGCCCTAGGCGAGCGAAAAACGCCCTGTTGAAAGGGGCGTAAAAATCATGGATTTCGGATAGTTCACCTTTTTTAAAAAAATTTACCTGAATTTATGTGTCTGAATGCAAATCTCTGAGAGTGAGGTAGGTGCTAGCGGATCGCCCGATTGCAGACAGGTAAACAATGCCGGCAAAAACAAAAGCAGCTGGTATAAATGCGTCCGGCCAGATAATCACGATGACGAAAAAT
>CAJWBV010000002.1 GCA_913020275.1 uncultured Rhodobiaceae bacterium | reverse complement strand
GGTGAATGCGGCCTGGGCCAAGACGACCTTGTGCGATTTCAAATCCACGCCCTTCACCGAGCAGAAGGTTCTCAGCCGGTACGCGCACATCTTTCAGAACAACTTCGGCATGTCCGTGCGGTGCGTCATCAAACCCGAATACAGGCAACATGCGGACAATTTCAATGCCGGGGGAATCCAGCGGCACCAAAACTTGCGATTGCTGTTGGTGCAGCGGGGCGTCGGGGTTCGTTTTGCCCATCACAATGGCGATTGAGCAGCGCGGATCACCGACACCGGAAGACCACCATTTGCGCCCGTTAATGACATATTCGTCGCCGTCGCGCTCAATGCGGGTTTCGATATTGGTCGCATCGGAAGACGCCACAGCCGGTTCGGTCATCAAGAAAGCGGAGCGAATTTTGCCTTCCAGAAGCGGCTCCATATATTCCTTTTTGTGCCGGTCATTGCCGTAACGCTCCAGCACTTCCATATTGCCTGTGTCGGGGGCCGAGCAGTTGAACACTTCGGCGGCAAAGCCGACGCGACCCATAATTTCGCAGAGAGGCGCATATTCCACATTGGTCAGCCCGTAGCCGCGTTCACTTTCGGGCAGAAACAAATTCCAAAGACCTTCGGCTTTGGCCTTTTCTTTCAATTCTTCCAGAATTGCCGGCACTTGCCAGCGATTTTCACCAAATGCTTCCATCTGTTCCGCATAGACAGATTCGGCGGGATAAATATGGGCGTCCATAAACGCCTCAACCCGCGCAATCAGTTCTTTGGTTTTGTCATTGTGTTCGAAATTCATGGATATCTCCCCTTCACGTATCCTTAATTTAAGCAGAGGCGGCGCGGGGTTGGCTATCAAAAAAACGGTTCATTTCGACGCAGGGCGAAAAAGTTTTTCAGCAAACGCGCCGCGGCCTGTTCGCGAATGCCGCCATAAACCTCGGGCTTGTGATGGCAACTGGGTTGGTCGAAAAACGCCACGCCATTGTCCACGGCGCCCGCCTTGCGGTCGCTGGCACCGTAATATAGCCGCCTGATGCGCGCATGCGAAATGGCGCCGGCACACATGGTGCAGGGTTCGAGCGTCACATAGAGGTCGCAATCGGGCAGACGGTCTGTGCCAAGCGTTGCACATGCTTCGCGCAAGGCCAACATTTCGGCATGCGCCGTCGGGTCATTGGCGCGCCGCATGGCATTGCCGGTGCGCGCCAGCACAGTACCGTCGGCGGCCACAACAACGGCGCCGACAGGAACTTCGTCGGCGTGCGCGGCTGCTTCGGCTTCAGCCAGCGCCATGGCCATGTAATCGGATGTGCTCATGCGCGCACACTAGCATGGTGGCCCCGACGCGTGCTACACGGAACCCATGGGGCAAACACCTAAAAAACGGGCAGCCAATAAAAGGGCGACCGAAAATCGCGCGGCGGAAAAATCGGCATTTGCCGGTGAGCGCATCGCCAAAGTGCTGGCGCGCGCCGGCGTGTGTTCGCGGCGCGACGCTGAAAAGCTCATCGCCGAGGGGCGTGTTTCGGTTGACGGCAGGCGGCTTGACACGCCGGCTTTCAATGTCACGCCGCAGCAGAAAATCAGTGTCGACGGCAAGCTGTTGGGTGCCCCCGACCCGCCGCGCCTGTGGCGCTTTCACAAAACAACCGGACTTGTCACCACAACACGCGACCCCGAAGGCCGTCCTACCGTGTTTCAGAAACTGCCCCCCAATCTGCCGCGGCTTAACGCGGTCGGCCGGCTGGATATCAACACCGAAGGGCTTTTGCTGATGACCAATGATGGCGGTCTGAAGCGTTTTCTCGAACTGCCAAGCACCGGGTGGTTGCGCCGCTATCGGGTGCGGGCATTTGGCGCGGCAGATCCTGAGCGACTGGCAAATTTGAAAAACGGTATTGAAATTGACGGTGTACGCTACCGCAGCATTGATGCCGAACTGGAACGCAAGCAGGGCGGCAATGTATGGATGAGCGTCGCGTTGCGCGAAGGCAAAAATCGCGAGATCAAGCGCGTGCTCGAGCATTTGGATTTGAAGGTGAACCGGCTGATCCGCTTGTCTTTCGGGCCTTTCCAGCTGGGCAATCTTGAAGCCGGGCAGGTCGAAGAAGTGCCGCGCCGCGTGTTGCGCCAGCAATTGGGGCGCGAATGGCACAAGCTGGTCGGCGAGGAAACCGCGCCCGACAGTGAACGTTCTGATGCGCATCGTCGGCGGTGAATTTGGCGGCACGCCGCTGAGCGCGCCCAAGGGTCGAACCACGCGGCCCACCGGAGAGCGCACTCGCGAAGCATTGTTTTCAATTCTTGCGTCGCAAGCCGATTTTTCGCTTGCGCGCGCGCGGGTGCTGGATCTCTTCGCCGGCACCGGTGCGCTGGGGCTTGAGGCGCTATCGCGCGGCGGCGATTTTTGCCTGTTTGTGGAAAATGATACGCGCGTGCGCGGCACTTTGCGTGACAATTGCGATGCTTGCGGCGTGCTGGGGCGCACCAAAATTTACCGCCGTGATGCCACGCGGCTTGGGCCGCGCGTGTCGAGCGCCGGGCCGGTTTTCAATCTGGTTTTTGCCGACCCGCCTTATGGCAAGAAACTGGCCGATGCCGCGCTGGACGCGCTGGCCGCAGGCGACTGGCTGGCGCACGACGCCATGCTGGTGGTTGAAGAAGACCGGCGTGCAGGGTTCGAGGCACCCGCCGGCTTCACCGAAACACAGCGGCGCAGCTATGGCGATACCGAGCTTGTTTTCCTGAAATTCGCGGGGGCTTAGGCTCGCGCTCAGCCGACCGCGCCGGCCTTTTGGGCGTAAAACCAGCCGACATCTGAAAGCGGTTTAACGCGATCTTCCATCAGCGCGGCATGTTCATTGGAGGCCGTGCCATCGCGCACACGCCCGACGATACCTTGCAAAATGCCGGCCAGTCGGAACATGTTATAGGCAATGTAGAAATCCATATTCTCAATCCTGTCGCGTCCGGTATGCTCGCAATAAAGGCGGGTATATTCGGCGGCATCGGGGATATTGAGCGCGTCGAAATCAACCCCTTCCAACGTCTGGGTCGAGGCACCTTCGGACGGCATGAACCATTGCATCAGATGATAGGTGAAATCGCCCAGCGGATGGCCGAGCGTCGACAATTCCCAATCGAGCACGGCCAGCACTTCGGGCTTGTCGGCATGCAACACCATATTGTCCAATCGGAAATCGCCATGCACAATCGAATTGGCATCATCATCGGGAATATTGCCCGGCAACCAGTCAATCAGCTTGTTCATCGTGTCGATGCTCTGCGTTTCAGACATTTGATATTGCTTTGTCCAGCGCGAAATCTGGCGGGAAAAATAATTGCCCGGCTTGCCGAAATCGCCCAGCCCGATCGCCTCGTAATCGGCATTGTGCAATTTTGCCAGTGTTGAAATTTTGGCTTCGAAAATGGCGCGACGGCCTTCGCGCGGAATATCCGGCAGGCGCGGGTCCCACAAAATGCGGCCCTCGACCATGTCCATAACGTAAAAGATAGTGCCGACCACGCTTTCGTCTTCGCACAGGCAATAAGTGCGCGGCACGGGAAAGCCGATTTTTCCCAGTGCTGTGATTACCTTATATTCGCGGTCAACTGCGTGGGCAGAAGGCAGAAGTTTGCCGGGCGGTTTGCGGCGCATAACGTATTTTTTCTTCGGTGTGACAATCTGATAGGTCGGGTTGGACTGACCGCCCTTGAATTGGCGCACTTCCATCGGGCCTTCAAAACCCTCAACATGCGCGGCGAGATAAGCCTCCAGGTTTTTTTCATCAAATTTGTGGCTGTCGGCGACATCCTTGGTTCCGCCGTAGCGTTCCACACCTTCGTCTTGCATTATTTTTCCCCTTGGTTCATCTCGCGCTCAATCTCGCGCCAGCCGATGTCTTTGCGGTAAAAGCCCTCGGGCCAGTCGATCTTTTCGCATCCAGCATAAGCCTCAGCTTGAGCCTGTGCCACTGTTTTGCCCCGCGCGGTGATGTTCAACACGCGGCCCCCTTGCGCCGTGAATGCGCCGTCGCTCGCATCTTGCGTGCCCGCGTGAAACACGACCAGTTCATCGCTCTCGTCCACCGCATCCAGCAAAATTCGTGTGCCCTTGTCATAGTTGCCGGGATAACCTTGTGCCGCCATCACCACCGTTAGCGCCGGGTCTTGCGACCAGGTAAGGTCTATGCCAGACAAATCACCGCGAGCAGAGGCCATCAGCGCCGGTATTAAATCGCTTTCCAGCCGCATCATCAAAACTTGCGCTTCGGGGTCACCGAAGCGGCAATTATATTCCACCAGCTTCGGGCCTTCGGTGGTCAGCATCAGGCCGGCATATAAAACCCCGCGATAGGGCGTGCCGCGCGCGGCCATCGTGTCCAGCGTCGGGCGGATGATTTTATCCATCGTCTGCGCCACAAGTTCCGGTGTCATAATGGAAGCGGGGGAGTAAGCCCCCATGCCGCCTGTGTTCGGCCCGGTGTCTGCGTCGCCCACGCGCTTATGGTCTTGCGCGGTAGCCAGGGGCAGGGCATGGCGGCCGTCGCACAACACGAAGAAACTGGCCTCCTCACCGGTCATAAATTCTTCAATCACCAGTTCGGCTCCGGCCGCGCCGAACGCGCCGTCAAAAATATAATCGATCGCTTCATGGGCGGCATCCATGGTGTCGCAAATGATAACACCCTTGCCGGCGGCCAGACCGTCTGCCTTGATAACAATGGGCAGGGCTTGTTCGTTCAGATAGTCATGCGCCGGTTCGGGCGCGGTAAAGCGGCCATAGGCGGCAGTCGGAATATTGGCTTCGGCGCATAAATCCTTGGTGAAGCCTTTTGAGCCTTCAAGTTGTGCGGCAGCGGCACCGGGGCCAAAAGCGGCAATTTCATGGGCCTGCAAGGTGTCGGCCAGCCCGTCGACCAGCGGCGCTTCGGGGCCGATCACCACCAGCGCAATGGTGTTTTCGCGGCAGAAGGCCACAACAGCGTCATGGTCTTTTTCATCGAGGTGTATGTTTTCGGCAACCGCCGCCGTGCCACCATTGCCCGGTGCACAAAACAGCCGCGCGCAGTGTGGGCTGCCAGCAATTTTCCAGCACAAGGCGTGTTCGCGCCCGCCGCCGCCCAGAACAAGTATGTTGAATTTGGTTTCTGTCATATGATTGCCGTTATAAGAAGGTGCTTCCGACCCGTGAAATCTTCTATCATAACGCGAGTTACAAAGGCAAAGGCGCATGGAAGAGTTTGAGACAAATCTTGTTGAGTTTTCGGTCAGCGAGCTGTCGGGAGCCATTAAGCGGCAAATTGAAGACAGTTTCGGGCGCGTGCGCGTGCGCGGCGAATTGGGTCGTGTGTCGCGGCCTGCATCGGGCCATGTTTACTTCGATGTGAAAGACGACAAGGCCGTTTTGTCTTCGGTGGCGTGGAAAGCGGTCGCGCAAAAAATGAGTGTGCAGCCCGAACAGGGGCTGGAAGTCATACTGACCGGTCGGCTGACAACTTTTGCCGGTCAGTCGCGCTATCAGCTTGTGGTCGACACGCTGGAGCCGGCCGGCGAAGGCGCACTGATGGCGCTTTTGGAAGCGCGGCGCAGACAGCTTGCCGCCGAAGGGGTTTTCGATGCGGCAAACAAGCAGGAACTGCCTTTTCTGCCCGCCTGCATTGGCGTGATAACCAGCCCCAGTGGCGCGGTGATACGTGACATTTTGCACCGCGTCTCAGACCGGTTTCCCTGCCATGTGCTGGTCTGGCCGGTGCGCGTTCAGGGTGACACTTGCGCCGAAGAAGTGGCGCGCGCCATTGCCGGGTTCAACGCTTTGCCCGCCGACGGGACTATTACGCGGCCGGATGTTCTGATTGTTGCGCGCGGCGGGGGCAGCCTTGAGGATTTATGGCCGTTCAACGAAGAAATCGTCGCGCGCACGGCAGCCCAATCCGAAATTCCGCTAATCTCGGCGGTCGGGCATGAAACCGACACCACGCTGATTGACTATGCCGCCGACCGGCGCGCGCCAACGCCCTCGGCCGCCGCCGAGATGGCGGTTCCGGTGCGCGGCGACCTGCAGGCCAGTCTCGCCGATTTGCAAGGGCGGCAATTGCGCGCCCAAACGCGCCGGTTCGAGCAATTGGGTGCGCATGTCACGGGCCTGGCGCGCGGCCTGCCACGGCTGGAAGATTTGCTGGCCTTGCCGCGCCAGCTTCTGGACACTGCGGGCCAAAGGCTCGGCGCAGGCCTGTCGATTAATGTTGGCGTGCACCGTACGCGTGCAGCACGCATTGCCACGCGTTTGACGCCGGCCATTTTGGTTCAGCGCACGGCGTTTTTGCGACAAAGCCTGAGCGATCTTGAGCGTCGGCGTACTGCACGCATGGCCGAAACAATGCGCGCCGCACATCAGTCTGTGTCCGCGCTCAGTCGGCAGTTAAATCTGCTCAGCCATGAATCTGTTCTACAGCGCGGCTTTGCTTTGGTCACCAATGCTGCGGGCAAGGCGGTGCGCCGCCCCGATGATGCGCCGGTTGGCAGCGATGTGCGTATTTTGCTTTCCGGTGAAAAAAGTCTTGCCGCGCAAATTACCGATGGTGCCGAAACGGCGAAACCCAAAGCGGTGAAACCAAAGCCGCGTCAGCGGAAAGCGCCGCACGACGATGACGCGCAGGGCGAATTGCTGTAAGTTTTCGACATTAAACAGGAGGTACGACATGGGTGGCGGTGAAGCCGAATTGCGATATCTGGACGGTGATTTCGAAATCATCAAACCCGGAACCCATGTGCTGTGCGCGGTGACCGGACAGGCGATTGCCCTGGAGGATTTGCGCTATTGGAGCGTGGCGCGGCAGGAAGCATATGTTAATGCGGTGGCGTCCTTGCAGGCTGAGGATGGCGAAGGCGCCTGATGGGAATTCGCGCGCTTTCAGTCTGTCTGGTGTCGTTCTTGGCTTTGTCGGGCGCTTTTTCCCAAAATGCCGCGGCACAGGTTTTTCCCGAAAAATTCGTAAAATCCATGCGCGGCGAACTGACCCAAGGCGGGCTGGTCATACTGACCCTGCAACCGGATGCGCGCGCGCTTTATGACGGGCGCACCCTGCCGCAATATGAAAATCAGGTGGTGCTGGGCTTTGGACGCGATGCGCCCCTCGAACAAAGCCTGCTCTTCACCCGTGGGGAAACCGCCCGCGCGGTTGATTTTCAATTGAAACAACGCGCTTATGTCGAACAGCGCATTGACGGGCTGCCTCCGGCTTTTGTGACGCCGCCGCCCGACGCGCTGGTGAAAATAAAACGCGAGGCCGCCAATAAACGCAAAGCGCGCAGCGAACTCACCTTGCAGGGCGGGTTCGCCGAGGCGTTTGTCTGGCCGGTGGCCGGACGCATAACCGGTGTTTACGGGTCACGGCGTTTTTACAATGGTGAGCCGCGCCGCCCGCATTACGGCATTGATATTGCCGCGCCTGCGGGCACGCCTGTCAAAGCTCCCGCCGCGGGCCGCGTTACTTTGGCGTCGCCGGATATGTATTTTGAAGGCGGCTTGATTTTCGTCGACCATGGTCTGGGCGTCACCTCCGTCTTTATGCATCTTGAAACGCTGGCGGTTACGGTCGGCGACAAAGTAAGCCAAGGCGACATTATCGGTACGGTCGGCTCGACCGGTCGTTCGACCGGCCCGCATCTTGACTGGCGCATGTATTGGGCCGACCGGCGCATTGATCCGGCGCTTCTTGCGCCGCCGCGCTAATGCGGAGACTGGTCAAGTTTTGACAAAATATCTGCGCGCAGACCATCAGCATTGGCCAGTGTCAGTTTAACGCGCAGGCATTCCGAAGCCGCGGCAAGTGCGGCCAATTGCGAGCCCACCTTTGCCCCGCGCAAGCGCACAAGGTCTTTTTCGGTTGTTATCAAAGTGGCGTTGAGGGTTTCGGCCTCGTGCAGCAGCCGCGCGGCATCGTTATCGCTGAACATGTGGTGATCGGCAAAAGAAATTTCACCCGCCAGTTCGAAATTGCAGGCCCGGAGCGTGTCGAAAAATTTTTCCGGTCGGCCAATGCCGCAATAGGCCAGCACGCGTTTCGGGTCGGGCGCAACGGGCACCAATGCGCCGTTGAAAATGCGCTTGGTTTCCATGCCCAGTTCCGCGGCAATGTCGGCTCGGATTTGCTCGGAAGTTTCCCCGACAAGCAGCACCGCATCAATGCGCGGTGCGCTTGCGGCAAGCGGTTGGCGCAAGGGGCCGGCCGGCAACAGCAGGGCATTGCCGATACCCGTGGCGGCGTCCACAACAATGAGATTATAATTATGCGCAAGCGTCGGGTTTTGAAACCCGTCATCTTTAATCGCAATTTGCGCGCCGTCGGACACCGCGGCACGCAGGGCGGCACGTCGGTCGCGGGCAATATAGACGGTCAAGTCGTCGGCCAGCATAAGCGGCTCATCGCCCGTGTCGGCGGCGACATGGCGGGTCGGGTCTACGCGAAGGGGGCCGGCATTTTGGCCGCCAAACCCGCGCGACAACACAATTGGCTGATGGCCTGCGCCTTGCAGCATGTCGGCCAGCGCGCGAACCGCCGGGGTTTTACCGGCACCGCCGGCGGTCAGATTGCCAACGCAAATCACCGGAATTTCAGGTTTTTCAGGCTTGGTTAATCGCCGCCGCAGTGCTTCCGCCGCGCCGTAGACAAGCGTCAACGGCATAAGGCCAATTGCCGTCGCGCCAATTGGGGCATACCAGAACGCCGGGCTACGCATGCGACCCTGCCAGCAATTCGTTCAGCACGGCCAGCGTGCGGGCCCGTACACCGCCTTGGCGCGCATCGCATGCGCGGGCATTTTCGGCAAGTGCCTGAGATTTCGCAGGCGTCCGCAACAGACTGTCGAGCGTGTCGACCAGTTCCCGCGCATCGCCAATTCGGGCGAGCCCTGCTTCAGCGTCGAGCATGTCATAAACCGCACTGAAATTGCCGATATGGGGGCCTGATAAAATCGCATTGTCGAGGCGCGCCGCCTCCAACGGATTCTGGCCGCCATGCGGCACGAGCGACCCGCCCATGAACACGAGCCCGCCCAGCCGGTAATACAATCCCATTTCACCCAATGTGTCGCCAATGTAAAACGCGTGCTTCGCACAGGGCAGTGTGCCTGCACTGCGGCGCGGCGGTTTCTCTCCCGCACGGGATAATAATTCGGCAATTTCTGCACCGCGTTCGGGGTGGCGCGGCACGAGAATGCACAAGAGGTCGGGATGCATGGCGCGCAACGCCCGGTGACACTCGGCTATTATGTCCTCTTCGCCGGAATGGGTGCTTGCGGCAACCCAGACGGGACGGTTTTGCAGGGCGTCCCGCAATTCGTTGAGGGCGGACGCGTCGGCATTGAGGGGCGGCGCATCGAGCTTCAGATTGCCCACCGACACAATGTCTTTCAGCCCCAATTCCTGCCAGCGTTGTGCGGTAATGTCGTCTTGCGCGAGCAGCATGTCAAAGCAGCCGAACAGGGCGCGCGCCGAATTTTTCGCTCGCCGCCAAAATTTGAAAGATTTTTCCGAAAGCCGACCATTGATGAGGGTGGCCGGAATATTGCGACGGCGCATCTCAAGCAACAGGTTCGGCCATAATTCGCTTTCGACAAATATCGCCAATTGCGGCGACCAATGGTCAAGAAAGCGTTTCACCCAAAGCGGTCGGTCCAGCGGCAAATATTGGTGCGTTAGCCGGTCAATATCGGGAAAACTTGCGTGCTTTAACTGGCCGACCAGTGTTGCCGAAGTTCGTGTCCCCGTTGTGATGAGAATATGTGTGTCCGGCCGGGCGGCCAAAAAATCAGCCAGCAAGGGCAAGGCCGAGCGCGTCTCGCCAACGGATGCCGCATGCAGCCAAACGAGATTTCCCGCAGGTCGCGGCGCCATGTTGCGAGCTTTGCGCTCGTCCAAGCGGGCGGGGTCTTCGCGTCCGGCCTTGGCGCGGCGTTCAAGCAGGAGCGGCAAAAGCCCGCCGCCAAGCATCACGCCGAGCTGATAGGCCCGCACCGCCAACATCAGTCTTGGCTTTCCTGAAATTGCGTGCGGTAAAGCTCGGCATACAATCCGTCCGCGGCCAGCAGGTCACCATGCGTGCCGGTTTCGCGCAAACGACCCTGTTCCAGCACGTAAATCCGGTCGGCATGCATCACGGTGGACAGGCGGTGCGCGATGATGAGGGCCGTGCGGCCTTCAAGAAGTTTTTCCAGCGCCTTTTGCACTTGCGCTTCGGAAACCGTATCGAGCGCGGAGGTCGCCTCGTCAAGCAGCAAAATCGGAGCGTCTTTCAAAATGGCGCGGGCGATGGCAAGGCGTTGTTTTTGACCGCCCGAAAGCCGGATGCCGCCCTCACCGACATGCGTTTCATAGCCTTGCGGCAACGCGCAGATAAACTCATGCGCCGCCGCGTTTCGCGCGGCCTGTTCGATGTCGGCCCGGGTGGCGTCGACTTTGCCGAAGGCGATGTTTTTGGCAATCGTGTCATCAAACAGGAAGGGTTCCTGCGTCACCAATGCGGTCGCCGCGCGCAAACTGTCGAGCGACACATCGCGAATATTCTGCCCGTCAATTGTGATGTTACCCGTGTCAATGTCGAAAAACCGCAAAGTCAAATTCAACAGGGTCGACTTGCCCGATCCGGAAGCCCCGACCAGCGCGACGGTCTGTCCGGCGGGCACTTCCAGTGAGATGCCGTCGAGTGCCGGTGTGTCGCGTCCGGCATATCCGAAGGTGACATTTTCGAAACTGATCGCCCCGTGTTGGATGTCGAGGCTTGGCGCGTCGGTCATGTCGATAATCTCGTCCGATGCGTCAAGAACGGTAAAAATGCGTTCGCCGGCGGATACGCCTTCTTGCAAAATGGTTTGCAAATTGGCGACGGCCCGCAGAGGCTGATAGGCCATGAGCAGGGCTGAAATAAAGCCCATAAACTCACCCGCCGTCAGATTGCCTTGTGTGGACTGATAGCCGCCGTAGAAAATTATTACACCGATGGCAATGCCGGCCAGCATTTCGATCGCCGGACTTGCCGCGGCGCGCGCACGCACCGAGCGCATGGTGTAGTTCAAAAGCGTGTCGATGGTGGACCCGGCGCGGGTGATTTGGTCGGCTTCCTGTCCGTAAGCCTTGACGATACGCAAGCCCCCAAGCGTCTCGGAAATCAGCGTGGAAAGTCCGCCAATTTCCTCCAGCCCCTGCCGCGACGCCTTGCGCGTGACACGACCCAGTCTGCGCATAAATACAACCCCCAGCGGAATAACAATCATGGTGTAGATGAGCGCCATTTGCACATTCATCACATACATGAAAATCGTCAACGCCACGACGGTCAGCAAATGCCGCACAATATTGATGATGGTGGTATTTACCGTGTCGCGCAGTCGGGTGGCGTCATTCATGAAAATGGAAATATATTCGCCCGAATGTTGTTTCGTGATGCGGGCCAAATCCCCGCGCACCAAATGGGCGAACAAATCGCGTTGCAGATTGGAGGTCGTGCGCTGCCCAACAAACCCCATAATCACATTGGAGCCGTAAGTCGCCGCGCCTCTGACAACGGAAATAGCGACCACGCCAGCGGGAATAAACAGTAACATGGCCGTGTTCTGGTCGCCAAAAACTTTATCAATGGCCTGTTGAATGAACCAGGGCAGGGCGCTGGTCGTGCCCGCCACCACCACATTTGCCAGCACGCTGAGGCCCAGCAGCCAGAGATAGGGACGCAAATAGGTGCGCAACATGCGCTCGATAAGCGCATAGGAGCGCGATTTGCGGTGTCGGTAAGTGTCGATGATGTGCTGAAGCGGTTCCATTTTTACAGTCCGGCCAGCGTCATGCCCTCGACCAGAACAGTGGGCGCATTCACGCCGCGCCGAAAAGTCAAATCGTCGGCCGGCGTCATGTTCCCGAACATGTCTTTCAGATTTCCGGCAATGGTAACTTCGCTGACAGGGTAGGTCAGCTCGCCATTTTCAATTCGGAAGCCCGATGCGCCTCGGCTATAATCGCCCGTGGCTCCATTAACGCCCATGCCGATAAGTTCGGTCACAAAAAAGCCCTCACCGACATCGCCTAAAATGCCGGCAACGTCTTGCGTGCCCGCAGCCAGATATAAATTGGTGGCCGAAGGTGAAGGTGGTCCGCCGACACCACGCGCGGCGCGGGCATTGCTTTCAAGCTCCAATTGGCGCGCCGTGGTGCTGTCCAGCAGCCAGCTTTGCAACACGCCGTCTTGCACAAGGTTGAGCGTTTCGGGCGACAACCCCTCGCCGTCAAATGCGGCCGAGCGCAGCCCGCGCGGGCGGTGCGGTTCGTCAATAACATTAAGTCCCGCACTCATAATCTGCGTGCCCATTGCATCGCGCAAAAAAGACGTGCCGCGCGCAATGGCGCTTCCCGAAATGGCAGCGGACAGATGCCCCAGCAGGGATGCCGATACGCGCGTGTCATAAACCACCGGCATTTTCATACTTTCAAGTTTGCGCGGGTTGAGGCGCGCCAGCGTGCGCTCGCCAGTGCGCGTGCCGATGGTTTCGGGCGTATCAAGGTCTTCGAAATGCCGCGCACTGTGGCTTGCATAATCGCGCTCCATATTTTCGCCCGTGCCGGCGACCACGCTGCAACTCAGCGAAAAACTGGTGCTGGAATAACTGCCGGCAAAGCCATGGCTGGTCACCAGCGCCGTGGTACCACGCCCCCAGGCAGCCCCGGCCCCTTCCGAATTTGTAATACCTGCCATGGCGCGTGCCGTGTCTTCGGTTTCCTGCGCCATGGTTTGTAGTTCGGCGGCGCTTGGCTCATGGTCATCGGCGAGATCGAGGCTCGGCAATTTGCTCGCCAGACGCTCGGCGGGTGCAAGGCCGCAATAGCGGTCGGCCGGCGTTGCCTTCGCCATTTCGACAGCGCGCTCGGCGAGGCGTTGCAGGGCTTCGGCGTCCACCGCCGTGCCTGACACGAAAGCCTGTTGCTGGCCGATGATGGCCCGCAAACCAAGCTCGCGGCTTTCCGAGCGTTCGGTATCTTCAAGTTGCCCCAGACGGCACGAGACATTGAGCGAGGCGCTTTCGCCCACCACTGCATCGGCGCTGTCGGCCCCCAGCGACAACGCCAAATCAATAATTTTTTGTGCCAGATCAAGATTGCGGTCGGACATGGACACTCCTTACGAACACGTGCGGGTGACGGTTCACGATGCGTTGGAGGTGAAACCCTCGGTGAAATTTCCGGCAACGCGCCGGCGCGCATTATGCACCAGATTGCCGGGCTCATCTTCGTCATCGTGGCGCGCGCAGGCTTTTCGCAAAACGCTCAGATATCCCGGTGCCGTTTCCATGCGCTCGCCAAACCCGTTTGCGTTTAACGCTTTTTGCGCGGCCGGCAATTGCCAGCACGGAACGTACATCAGGAGGTGATGCTCGACATGATAATTGACCCAATAGGGGGCAAGGAAAATACGCGCCAGCCATCCGGCTTTGGTCGTGCGCGCATTGCGAAACGGGTCATCATTGTCGGGCACGAGTGCATGTTCGGCAATATTGCGAATGCGCGTGATTGCCATGTGATAGGTGAAAAAGGGCAATAGCCACAACAAAAGATAAAAGCTCCAGTGAAACGCCATCGTGCAAGCCACGAAAATCACCAGATTGGCGACCATGGCCGGGCCCAGACGTTGCCAGAAATGCAAAGCGCGTTCTTGATGCGAAAGGTCTTTATCGCCCCAGGCACTCGCAAATTGGGCTTTACGTTGCTGATAGGCGGTCTGTCCGGTCAGGTCGCGGATCATTTTTCGAATGAAACTTTTGCGCGTGATCGGAAACGGTGCCGACAAAACAAGATCGGGGTCGTCTTTTTGTTGTGTGCGCATGTGGTGTTGCAAATGATAACGGCGATAGGCGTCCGTGCGCGCCAGCAACGGATAGGCACAGAAAAAATCGCTGAGTATTTCGTTAAATTTGCGATGCGGGCTCAGCGCGTTATGCGCCGCATCATGCATCAAAATAGCCAAACCCAACTGGCGCGCGCCGATAATCATCACGGCCAGCACAAAAGTCAGCGGGTTTGGAAAGAAATAGAACAGCGCCATGGCGCTGCCGATAATGGCCCAGGCGTGAAAAACCAGTGACACCCCCATCAGCGACGAGCGCTGACGCAGCGCAATGAGGGTTTCGCGGTCTATCAAATCATCCGCATGTACCCGCAATACCGGCGATCGAGCCATGGTTTCTCCTTGGTTATCCCTAACATAGGCCAATTCGTGCCGGTTTTCACCCCTTAACGGGGTTTGCGGCGTGGCAAGGCGTTCCCAGAGCCGCTTGGCGCTTAGAAAATGCCCAGAATAAAAGCACCTGCAATGACAAAGCCGGCATCCCGGTTGCTCTTGAAAATCTGCAGGCAACGCGCAGGATCGTCAATATCCAACCGATAAACTTGCATGGCCAATTGCCAGCCCGCAATTGCCAGCCCGGCCCAAAACAGCGGGCCGACACCGCCCCGAGCCCCGGCCACCGCAAGACAGGCCAGCGATGCGGCGTAGAAAAACAAAACCGCGATGCGCGTATTTTCGCCCAGTTTCAAGGCGCTGCTTTTGACGCCAACCAGCGCATCATCTTCGCGGTCTTGGTGGGCATAGATTGTGTCGTAGCCCAATGTCCAAAAAATGCCCGCGGCATAAAGAGCGCCTGCGGGCAGGTGAAGCTGTCCGGTGAGACTTGTATAACCGACCAGCGCCCCCCAGTTGAAAGCAAGCCCCAAAAACAATTGCGGCCAGTAGGTGATGCGCTTCATGAAGGGATAAATCGCAACCGGCACGAGCGACAAGACGCCGATGAAAATGGTCGTGACATTAAATTGCAACAGCACGACCAGTCCGATGAGGGCTTGCGCCAGCAAAAACCCCCAGGCCGCCATCACCGAAACACGCCCCGAAGGCAGGGGCCGTCCGGCTGTGCGCGCGACTTGTGCATCTATATGGCGGTCGGCAATGTCGTTAAATGTGCATCCGGCGCCGCGCATCACAAAAGCGCCCACCAGAAACAGGCCGATGAGATGGAAAGGCGGATAGATGTTTTGCGGCGCGGCGGCCAGTGCCAGCCCCCAGAGGCATGGCCAGAAAAGCAACCAGCCGCCTATTGGCCGGTCGAGCCGCGCCAGCTCTGCATAGGGTCGCAAATGCGCCGGCACAAAACGCGCTACCCAATTATCTGCAGCGGCATCTGCGGGGCGTTCCGTTTCCGGTGGTGAATGGGTCATCTCAAATTTCCGTTTATCCGATTGGCCGATTATATCGCGCGTGCCTGTAATAATGTGGTACGGGATAAACGCATGACACGCGAAACCAAATCCGTTCAGCGCCTGTTTGTAGACCAGCCGCTTGCGGCAGACAAGACGCTCACCCTCACCGGCAATCCGGCACATTATCTGCGCAATGTGTTACGCGCCGCCGCGGATGATGCGGTGCTGGTTTTCAATGGCCGTGATGGTGAATGGCACGCGCACATCACCGCCATTGACAAACGCAAGGTCACGCTCGTGACGGCGCACCAGACGCGCCCACAAACAACGCCCGAAACCCGCCAAGCCGATATCTGGCTTCTGGTGGCTCCTGTCAAACGCGCGCGCCTCGACTATCTGGCTCAAAAAGCCACCGAGATGGGGGTCACGCGCCTTGTTCCGGTCATCACCCGGCGCACACAAGGTGGTACGGTCAATCTCGAACGCTTGCGGGCAAATGCTCAGGAAGCCGCCGAACAATGTGGAATTTTGCAGGTTCCCGAAATCATGCCACCCGTGCGACTGGACGATGCGCTGCAAGACTGGGATGGCGCGCGCAGGCTTTTGTTTTGCGACGAGACGGCCGAAACCGGCATGGGAGTTTCCGAATTGGCCGCAGGCATCCGCACACCGCTGGCGGTCTTGATCGGGCCGGAAGGCGGCTTTACGCCTGAAGAAAAAGATGAGCTTCTGGCGCTAGGCCAAACGGTTCAGATAAGCCTCGGCCCGCGCATTTTGCGTACCGATACGGCTGTTGTCGCCGCGCTTGCGCTGGTGCAATGGCTGGTGGGTGACTGGCAGGACGGGCCGGCAGATGCGGGTTAGCCGTGCCAGGCTGTGCCAAGTCGTATCTGGGGCCAAGCCCTCCGCTTCTTGTCGAAACGTTCGAACTTGTCTAGATATTAATCATCACCGTCGCTGTGTCGGCGCGTGCCTGGGAGATTAAATGGCCACCGCGGACAATGAGCTTGTGTATCTGGAAAATGCCAACGCGTTGAAAGACTGGATGGAAGCCGGTTGCAAGCCGGTCGAAGATTGGCGCATTGGCACAGAACACGAAAAATTCGGCTTTCGCACAGCTGACCACACGCCCTTGCCCTATGCCGGGCCGGACGGTATTCAGGCCATGCTTGAAGGTCTGATGCGGTTTGGCTGGCAGGGCAAATATGAAGGCGATGTGCTTGTTGGTCTGTCGCGCCCGGCCGAAGCCGGTGGCGGCTCGGTAACGCTGGAGCCGGGCGGCCAGTTGGAGCTTTCCGGCGCGCCACTGATCAATATTCATCAGACCTGCGCCGAGGTGAACAGGCATTTGGGCGAAGTGCGCACGGTGGCCGCCGAATTGGGCCAGTCTTATTTGGGCATTGGCTACACGCCGAACTGGGGTCTTGAAGACGCCCCGCAAATGCCGAAGGGTCGCTATCGCCTGATGACCGATTATATGCCGACGCGCGGCACGCGCGGGCTGGAAATGATGTATCTGACGGCAACCGTGCAGGTTAATCTCGATTTCGGCTCGCCTGCCGATATGGTTGAAAAGCTCAAAATTGCGCTGGCGTTGCAACCGCTGGCGACGGCCTTGTTCGCCAATTCGCCGTTCAAAAATGGTGAGCCTACGGGGAATTTGTCGGAGCGCTCGCTCGTCTGGCTCGACACAGATCCCGACCGCACCGGCATGTTACCCATGGTGTTTGAGCCGGGCTTCGGCTTTGAACACTATGTCGATTACGCGCTCAATGCGCCAATGTATTTTGTGCAGCGCGACGGCGGGTTTATCAATGCCTTGGGTATGAGTTTTCGTGATTTCTTGGAAGGCCGCCTGCCGGCCTTGCCGGGTGAGAAGCCGACCGAGGCCGATTGGGAAGACCATCTGACAACTCTGTTTCCAGAAGCCCGTGTGAAGCGATTTATCGAAATGCGCGGTGCCGATGCGGGTTCGTGGCAATCGCTATGCGCGCTACCGGCCTTCTGGGTCGGGCTGCTTTATGATGGCGCAACGCAAAAACGCGTCGCCGATATGATTGCCGATTGGACGCAGGACGAGCGCGACACACTGCGCCGCGGGGCACCGGTTTCCGGACTTGCCACGCCGTTTCGCGGGGGCACTTTGCGCGATCTGGCGGCGGATGTTCTGGCGCTGGCCGAACAGGGTTTGCAGGCGCGCGCAAATTTAGATGGCACCGGCAGTAATGAGACGCAGTTTCTGCACACGCTCCAAGACAGTGTCGCACGCGGGCAAACGCCCGCCGACAGTTTGCTCGCGAAATTTAACGGTGAATGGCAAGGCCAAGTCGCACCGATTTTTGATACGCTTGCCTTTTAAAACAGAATAGGGATTAGCCCGTGCCGCCGACGGTCAGCCCGTCAATGCGCAAAGTCGGCTGGCCGACACCCACCGGCACGCCCTGGCCGGCCTTGCCGCATGTGCCGATGCCTTCGTCGAGGGTCATATCATTGCCGATCATGGAAATGCGTTGCATTGATTCCGACCCCGTGCCGATCAGTGTGGCACCTTTTACAGGCGCGCCCAATTTGCCGTCTTTAATTTCGTACGCCTCGGTACACGAAAAGACGAATTTGCCGGAGGTGATGTCCACCTGCCCGCCGCCAAAGGCCGTGGCGTATATGCCGTTTTTGACACTGCCCAGAATTTCCTGCGGGTCGCTCTCGCCGCCCAGCATGAACGTGTTTGTCATGCGCGGCATGGGCTGGCAGGCAAAGCTCTCGCGCCGCCCGTTGCCTGTCGGTTTCATTCCCATGAGCCGCGCGTTCATGCGGTCTTGCATATAGCCCGTCAGCACGCCGTCTTCGATAAGCACTGTGCGGTCGGTGGGGGTGCCCTCATCATCAACCGTCAGCGAACCGCGCCGGTCGCTCAGTGTGCCGTCGTCGATAACTGTCACGCCTTTCGAGGCGACCTGTTCGCCAATGCGTCCGGAAAAGGCCGATGTACCCTTGCGGTTGAAATCACCTTCAAGGCCATGGCCCACGGCCTCGTGCAGCAAAATGCCTGGCCAGCCGGGGCCCAGCACGACATCCATTTCACCTGCCGGTGCCGGAATTGATTCCAGATTGGTCAGTGCCTGGCGCAGGGCATTGTCGACCTGTTGTTGCCAGTTTTCCGGTGCCAGCCATTGTGCGTATCCGGCGCGCCCACCGCGCCCGCTATGGCCGGTTTCCTGCCGGTCGCCTTCGCCGACGACCACGGAAACATCCAGCCGCACCAGCGGGCGAATATCGAAAACCGGCGCGCTGTCAGGGCGGATAATGCCGACCGCCTGCCATTCACCGCTCAACGCCACCGAGACCTGCCGCACGCGATTGTCGCGCGCGCGTGTAAAGGCGTTTATTTCGTTGAGCAGGGCCACTTTATCGGTGAAACCGGCACTGTCGAGCGGGTTCTCGGCCACATAAAGCGGGCTGCCCGCCACATTCGGGGCTTGCGCCCATGTGCCCTGATGACCGGCCAATACCGGAGTGAGGCTGTCGGCGGCGCGCTTCAGCGCGTCCGGTGACAGGTCTGTGGCATGGGCATAGCCGACGGCTTCATCATTGACCGCGCGCAGGCCGAAACCTTGCGCAGTGTCGAAACTCGCTGCTTTCAGCCGATTGTCGTCAAAAGAGAACGCTTCCGACAGCGTATATTCCAGATATAATTCACCATCATCGGCACCATGTAGCGCATTTTCGGTAAATTTTACCGCCTGTTGCAAATCAAGGTCGGTTTGGGTGAAAAATAAGTCCTTCGGATCAATGTCGGCCATATCCGTGCGCTCCTGAGGTTTTCGTGCTGTCTTCAATATGTAGATTAAACCGTCCGAGGGCAAGGGCGCGCAACGGCAATAAGCGCGTAAAACGCGCCCATGGGCATAAGGTCGCAGACATCAAGCTGACGGTGTTATCAGGCAGCTTTTTTAGGTATATAGTTCATCCATAAATGCCAAAACGAGTCTATGGCACCAATTCGCGGGAGAAAACGAATGAATTCTTTTCGGCAATGCTTAGCCCAATTCGGTCTCGGCCTTATCGGTCTTGGGCTTTTTTCCGGAAACGCGCTGGCCGCCCAGCCCAAGCCCTGGCAGCTGGGGTTTCAGGATGCGGCGACCGACAACATGACGCAAATTACGAATTTCAACGATTTTCTCCTGATCCTCATGACCGCCATCACCTTGGTGGTGCTGGGGCTGATGGTCTATGTGATGTTGCGGTTCAACGCCAAAGCAAATCCGGAGCCGTCGAAAACAACGCACAACACGCTGGTCGAAGTTGTCTGGACGGTTGTGCCGATTCTCATTCTCGTAATCATCGCCATTCCGTCGTTCCGCCTTCTATATTATCAGCGTGTGTTGCCGGAAGCGGATATGACCGTCAAGGCCACAGGTTATCAGTGGTATTGGGGCTATGAATATCCCGACCATGGCGGCTTCGCTTTCGACTCACTCATGCTCAATGATGATGAGCGCGGCGACCAGCCTCGCTTGTTGGCAACAGATACCGCCATGGTGGTGCCGGTAAACACAACCGTGCGCGTCATCGTGACCGGCGCAGATGTGCTGCACAGCTGGGCCATGCCTGCTTTTGGCGTCAAGATGGACGCAGTGCCCGGGCGCTTGAACGAAACATGGTTCCGCGCCGAACAAACAGGCACTTATTACGGTCAATGCTCGGAGCTTTGCGGCATTCGTCATGCCTTCATGCCGATCCGCGTTGAAGTGGTGGAGCCGGAGGCATTTGCAAGCTGGGTGGTCGAAGCACAGGCCGAATACGCCCAATTGGAAACAAGCAAAAATATGCTGGCCGATGCCAGCAATCTCGACAAGTAAACTGAGACAGGAGCACAGCAATGGCAACCGATCAGGCACAGGCACACGGACATGAAGAACACCCGACCGGGTGGAAGCGTTATGTCTATTCGACGAACCATAAAGATATCGGCACCATGTATCTGATATTCGCCATTTTCGCCGGCGTTATTGGCGGGGCCATGTCCGTCATCATGCGGATGGAATTGCAGGCACCGGGCGACGGCGTTTTGAACGGTGACTATCACCTTTACAATGTGCTGGTAACCGGGCACGGGCTTATCATGATCTTCTTCATGGTGATGCCGGCCATGATTGGCGGCTTCGGAAACTGGTTTGTGCCGCTCATGATCGGTGCGCCGGACATGGCATTTCCGCGCATGAACAATATTTCGTTCTGGTTGCTGCCGGCCGCGTTCATTTTGCTTGTTATGTCAATCTTCGCCGAAGGCCCTCCCGGTCAAAACGGTGTGGGCGGCGGCTGGACCATTTATCCGCCTCTGTCGACTTCAGGCCAGCCCGGACCGGCGATGGATTATGCTATTTTGGCGCTGCACGTGGCGGGTATCTCATCCATTCTGGGTGCGATTAACTTCATCACCACCATTTTCAACATGCGCGCGCCGGGCATGACTTTGCACAAAATGCCGCTTTTTGTTTGGTCGATTTTGGTGACCGTGTTCTTGCTTCTGTTGTCGCTGCCGGTTCTGGCCGGTGCCATCACCATGCTGTTGACCGACCGCAATTTCGGCACAACATTTTTCGATCCCGCAGGCGGCGGCGACCCGATTATGTTCCAGCACTTGTTCTGGTTCTTCGGGCATCCGGAAGTGTATATTCTCATTCTGCCGGGCTTCGGCATCGTCAGCCATGTCGTTTCGACATTTTCCAAAAAACCTGTTTTCGGTTATCTGGGCATGGCCTATGCCATGGTCGCCATTGGTGGCGTCGGCTTTGTTGTTTGGGCCCACCACATGTACACGGTCGGCATGAGCGTCGACACGCAAGCCTATTTCGTGGCCGCGACAATGGTTATTGCCGTGCCGACGGGGGTCAAAATTTTCTCATGGATCGCCACCATGTGGGGCGGATCGGTCGAGTTCAAAACCCCGATGCTTTGGGCGCTTGGCTTTATTTTCCTGTTTACGCTTGGCGGCGTCACGGGCGTGATGCTGGCAAATGCCGGTGTCGACCGCGCTTATCACGATACTTATTTCGTCGTGGCACATTTCCATTATGTGCTGTCGCTGGGTGCCGTGTTCGCCATTTTCGCGGGCTGGTATTACTGGTTCGGCAAAATGTTCGGCTATGCCTATTCCGAATTTATCGGCAAGCTGCATTTCTGGATCACTTTTATCGGCGTGAACCTCATTTTCTTCCCGCAGCATTTCCTCGGCATGGCCGGCATGCCACGCCGTTATGTTGACTATCCGGATGCCTATGCGGGCTGGAACTATTGGTCGTCAATCGGCAGCTATATTGCCGCTGTCGGTGTTTTGGTGTTCCTGTTTGGTGTATTGCATGCATTTGCACGCCGCCAGCAGGTGGAAAACAACCCGTGGGGCGAAGGCGCAACGACGCTTGAGTGGACGTTGAGCTCACCACCGCCCTTCCACCAATTCAGCGAATTGCCGAAAATCAAATAGGTGCGGAAGGAGACTTGATGTCTCAAACCCATAAAGCGGAACTTGAAATCAACATGGATCAGGCATATCTGGACGATGCCGGATCGGCGGCTGATTTTATCTCACTGATGAAACCGCGCGTCATGTCGCTTGTGGTTTTCACAGCCCTTGTCGGTCTGATTATGGCGCCGGTGAGCCTAAATCCGGTATTGGCCGTCTCCGCGGTGATTTTAATTGCTCTTGGTGCCGGTGCGTCGGCGGCGTTGAACATGTGGTATGACGCCGATATTGACGCTGTTATGGCGCGCACCAAAACACGGCCCGTGCCGGCCGGGCGCATTGACCGGTTAGATGCGCTGATGTTCGGCCTGTGGATGTCGGGCCTGTCGGTGCTGAGCATGGCGGTGCTGATAAATTATGCGAGTGCGGCATTGCTGGCATTTACAATTTTCTTCTATGCGGTTATTTACACCATGATGTTGAAGCGGCGCACGGCACAGAATATCGTCATTGGCGGGGCCGCCGGTGCGTTTCCTCCTGTCATTGGCT
>CAJWBV010000001.1 GCA_913020275.1 uncultured Rhodobiaceae bacterium | reverse complement strand
AAGCAAGGCCCGTGCCAGTCGTCTCCCATTCGAGGCAGGACGGCCGGAAAAGACACGCCCAGAACGGTCCTCTCCTACTCGGACTCGGCCCCCGGGGTCAGAGCGTCGAGGGCGTCGTAGGGGTTCCACCCGGAGCCACCCTTCCGCCGCGCCTTTTCGATCTTGAAATGGATTACGAGGCCATGGCCACCAATGGCGCCGGCGTTGGTCATGGCGGTGTTGTGGTGTATGATGACAGCGTCGACCTGTCGGATCAGGCGCGCTACGCCTTTGAATTCTGCGTCGAGGAATCCTGCGGCAAGTGTACGCCCTGCCGCGTCGGCTCGGTCCGCGGCGTCGAGACAGTGGACCGCATCAAGGCGGGCGTGCGCGGCCGTGTCGTCCAGCAAATGGGTTTTCAGTTCGCAGTAAAGGCGAAATTCCGGGCCCGTGCGCGTTGCAATCAGCCGGTTCACCGCGTCAAAATCGGGGATGCGGGCGCCGTCTATCGGCGTTTGTCCGGCGCGGGTTTGGCTGTAGGCGCTGTCCGGTTGCAGGCGGCCGACATCCAGCACGTCAAGTTCGCTTCGGTCAAGTTCGCGTATTCTGGGTGTGGGGGCTGTAAGCCAGTTTCCACTTTCGCGCGTGGCTTCCGGCTTCAGCCGGTCATCGTGATGGATAACCAGCCTGTCGTCGCGTGTGTGCTGAATGTCGCATTCTATACCGTCAACACCGGCATTAATGGCATTATCAAAGGCTTCCAAGGTGTTTTCCGGCCATAAATTGGCGCCGCCGCGATGGGCAATATTGAGGGGTCGGTTCATGGAGCAGATTTCCTCATATGCTCGGAGCTTTCATGTAACACATATTATAAACGGTGCGTGAATGTTGCATTTTTCGCCAAGATGCGTATAAAACGACCGCGCACGGGTTTCCCATGCGTCAGAACCGGCTGGCTGAAAAGGGCTGCCAGGCCGGTTTCAAAGGTCACCTCGAACGAAGGAAAAGCGAAATGCCCAAAATGAAGACCAAAAGCGGTGCCAAAAAGCGTTTCAAGCTGACAGCATCGGGCAAGGTTCGTGCCGGTCAGGCGGGTAAACGCCACGGCATGATCAAACGTACCAACAAACAAATCCGTAACCAGCGCGGCACGGCAATTCTGTCGGAACCCGATGCCCGCATCGTGCGGAAATTTCTGCCAAACGGCTAGGGGGCGAAAATGTCTCGTGTAAAACGCGGCGTGACGTCCCACGCACGCCATAAAAAAGTTCTTGCCAAGGCCAAGGGTTATTACGGCCGGCGCAAAAATACCATTCGTGTTGCCAAACAGGCGGTCACCAAAGCGGGGCAGTATGCCTATCGCGACCGGCGCACGCGCAAGCGCAATTTCCGCGCTCTGTGGATCCAGCGCATCAATGCCGCCTCGCGCATGCACGGCCTGCCTTATGGCCGGTTTATCGACGGGCTGGGCAAAGCCGGCATTGAGGTTGACCGCAAAATGCTGGCCGACCTTGCCGTTCACGAACCGGCGGCATTTGAGGCTCTGGTCGGCAAGGCCCGCGAAGCGCTCGGTTAACAGCCGGTTTGAGGTGGATTTGCGTGTCGTGCACACGCGATTCTTATGGCATAAGAGTCTTGTGGCATAACAAACTTGTGACCATCAGGAGCCTTCGGCATGCAAGACGAAACGGGCGCGGTTGAAACCCGAATAATGGACGCGATTGCGGCGGCGACAGACCTGTCGGCGTTGGAAGATGTGCGCGTCGCGGCGCTGGGCAAAAAGGGTGAAGTTTCGGCGCTGCTCAAAACGCTGGGCGGCATGGATGCCGATGACCGCCAGCGGCTGGGCCCGGTTTTCAATCAGCTTAAAATACGTGTCACGGAAGCCGTGCAAAGCCGCCGAGCGACGCTGGAGGCCGAAGACATGTCGCGGCGTCTGGCATCGGAAACGCTTGATATGACCCTGCCGGTTGACACCGACCCGCAATTTGAAGGGCGCATTCACCCGGTCAGCCAGACGATGGAAGAGCTTTCGGCGATTTTTGCCAGCATGGGCTTTGACGTGGCCGAAGGCCCGGATATTGAAAGCGGGTTTTACAATTTCACCGCGCTGAATATTCCCGAAGCCCACCCCGCACGGCAAATGCACGACACGTTCTATCTGACGGCGGAAGAAGACGGCGAGCCGCTTCTGCTGCGCACGCATACAAGCCCCGTGCAGGTGCGCACCATGCAGGCCGGCGACCCGCCCTTCCGGTTTATCGCGCCGGGGCGCACCTATCGGTGCGACAGCGACCAAACGCACACGCCGATGTTTCACCAAATCGAGGGGTTGGTGGTCGATGAGGCCACGCATATGGGGCATTTGAAACACACGCTGGAAGCATTTTTGACGGCGTTTTTCGAGGTTGACAATGTCGCCATCCGGTTCCGGCCGAGCTATTTCCCCTTTACCGAGCCCAGCATGGAGGTCGATATGCGCTGCCACCGTGACGGCGACAAGCTGGTGGTCGGCAGTGGTGATGACTGGATGGAAATTGGCGGTAGCGGCATGGTCAACCCACATGTGCTGACCCATGCGGGCATTGACGTGGAAAAATATCAGGGCTTTGCCTTCGGCATGGGCATTGACCGCTTGGCCATGCTGAAATACGGCATGCCCGACTTGAGGGCCTTTTTCGGTGCTGATTTGCGCTGGCTGAAACATTACGGTTTTTTGCCGATTGACGTGCCCGGACTGGCCGGGGGGCTGTCCAACAAATCGCTGGCGGCGAAATAGGAGAGAGGTATGAAATTCACGCTCTCCTGGCTCAAAGATCATCTCGACACGTCCGCTTCGCTCGACGAGATCGCCGACAAACTAACGCTCATCGGGCTGGAAGTTGAAGCGCTGGTCGACCCGTCGGAAACCTTCGCCAATTTTGAGGTGGCCGAGATTATCGCCACCGCGCCGCATCCGGAAGCCGATCGCTTGCAAATCTGCACGGTCAAAAGTGGCGGCGGCGAACAGCAACTCGTATGCGGTGCGCCCAACGCGCGCGCCGGCCTCGTCGGTATATTGGCGCAGGAAGGCGCGGTCATACCGGCCAGCGGCATGGTTCTTGGCAAGGCGAAAATTCGCGGTGTCGAAAGCCGCGGCATGATGTGTTCGGGCGCCGAACTTGGCCTGAATGACGACCATGACGGCATTATCGAATTGGAGGCGGGCGCGAGCATTGGCAGTCCGGCGGCGGTGGCATTGGGGCTTGATGACCCGATGATCGAAATCGGCATCACGCCGAACCGACCCGATTGTCTGGGCGTGCGCGGCATAGCCCGCGATCTGGCGGCTGCCGGTTTGGGCACCATGAAAGAGGACGCCACGCGCCCCATCAAAGTGGAAAAAAAGGGCGGCACCCCAATTGACGTGAGCGGAGAAAGCTGTCCGGTGTTTGCCGGATGCCGCATTGAGGGGGTCAAAAACGGGCCGAGCCCCGACTGGTTGCGCGCGCGGCTTTCGGCTATAGGGCTGAAGCCGATCAGTGCGCTTGTCGATATCACCAATTATATTTCCTATGATCGCGGGCGTCCGCTCCATGTCTATGACGCCGACACGCTTGCCGGCACGGTGCAGGCACGTCAGGCCAAGGCGGGCGAAAGTTTTGTCGCACTGGACGAGGAAACTTACGAGTTAAATGCCACCGACTGCGTCATCGCCGATGATAGGGGTGTGCTTGGTTTGGCCGGTATTATGGGCGGTTTGGCGTCGGGCAGTACGCTTCAGACAAAAAACGTGCTGGTCGAAAGCGCTTGGTTTGATCCGGTGGCTATTGCGCTGTCGGGCCGTCACCACAATATTGACAGCGATGCGCGTTATCGGTTTGAGCGTGGGGTTGATCCGGCGTCGGTCGAAACGGGTTTGGCGCTGGCCGTGCAGATGATTGTTGAAATTTGCGGCGGCACTGTGTGTGCGCCGGTGATGGCGGGCGCGGTGCCCGATAACAAAAAGACCGTGCGTTTTGAGCCTGCGCGTGTGCATCAGCTTACCGGCCTTGAAATTGACGAAGCCGACATGCAGGCCATCCTGACCCAACTGGGCTTCGAGGTGAAAAAAGGCAAGCCTTGGCAGGTGGATGTACCCAGTTGGCGGCCGGATATTGATGACGCTACGCAAGGAGCCGATATTGTCGAAGAAATCATTCGTATTTACGGGCTGGACGAAGTGCCCGCAACGCCCTTGCCGCAAGCCGCGGGGATTGTCCGACCAAGCCTGACATTGGCACAACGCCGCGCCGGTTTGATGCGGCGCGCGCTGGCCGGACGCGGGCTGGTCGAGGCGGTTACTTGGTCGTTCATATCGGCAGAACACGCCGCCGCATTTGATGTGGCGCAAGGGCTGGAGCTTGCCAATCCCATTTCATCCGATCTCAGCCATATGCGCCCGTCGCTATTGCCCGGCCTGATGGTCGCGGCGCAAAAAAATGCCGATCGCGGCGCACGGGTGATCAATCTGTTCGAATTGGGCAACGAGTTCAAAGCCGCGACACCGGGCGCGCAGCGTTTTGCCGCAGCCGGATTGCGCGCCGGTCTTGGCGGGGTGAAAACATGGACCGCCGCGGCGCGGCCGGTTGACGCTTATGCGGCGCGCGCCGATGCCGAAGCTGCGCTTGCGGCTTGCGGCGTGGCGACCGACACGTTGCAGGTGTTGTCGGTTGATACGGCAAACGGGGCCGGATGTTACCATCCGGGGCGTTCCGGCATTTTGGCGCGCAACCCACGCGAGCCGATGGCGGTGTTTGGCGAATTGCATCCGGCACTGTTGGCGCGTTTCGATATTGATATTCCGATGGTTGCTTTTGAAATGTGGCCGGAAACTGTGCCGGAGCCGAAAGCACCCAAACAGGCCGGCAGTGACATTGCGCGTCCGGCGCTGGCGCTGTCCAATCTGCAAATGGTACGGCGCGATTTTGCCTTTGAGGTGGAAAGCCCAATTCCGGCGGCAGATATCGTGCGCGCGGCGCGCGGCGCCGACAAAAAGCTTATCACCTCGGTGCGTGTTTTCGATGTGTTTGAGGGCGGGCAATTGACCGAGGGCATGAAATCTGTCGGACTTGAGGTTAGCCTGCAACCGACGCAGGCGACTTTGACTGATGCCGAGATCGAAGCCGTGTGCGAAAAAGTGACGGCGGCGGTGGTCAAGGCCACAGGTGGCCGCCTGCGCGGCTGAGCACCTGCATTTCTCCTCGCATTTTGACGCATTGGCGAACACGCCCGCCAGTGATATAGGGCTTATATGACGGTTCAAAAAAACATCCGCAATTTCGCGATTATCGCGCATATCGACCATGGCAAGTCGACGCTTGCCGACCGCCTGATACAACTGACCGGCGGGTTGTCGACGCGCGAAATGCAGGAACAGGTGCTGGACAATATGGAGCTGGAGCGCGAGCGCGGCATTACCATCAAGGCGCAAACCGTTCGGCTCGATTACCAGGCGGCCGACGGCCAGACCTATCAGCTCAATCTCATCGATACGCCCGGCCATGTCGATTTTGCCTATGAGGTTAACCGCTCGCTGGCGGCGTGTGAGGGTTCGCTTCTTGTGGTTGACGCCAGCCAGGGGGTTGAGGCCCAGACGCTCGCCAATGTCTATCAGGCGATTGCGGTCGATCACGAGATTGTGCCGGTGTTGAATAAGGTGGATTTGCCGGCGGCTGATTGCCCGCGCGTATGTGGGCAGATTGAAGATGTCATCGGGCTCGACACGTCCGGCGCGGTCAATATTTCGGCCAAAACGGGGCTGGGTGTTGACGATGTGCTGGAAGCGATTGTCACGCAACTGCCCGCACCCGACGGCGATGATGCCGCGCCGCTCAAGGCCATGCTGGTCGATAGCTGGTATGACGCTTATCTGGGCGTGGTGGTGCTGGTGCGGATTATCGACGGCACACTGAAAAAGGGCCAGAAAATCCGCATGATGTCGACCGGCGCCACGCATTTGGTCGACCAGGTGGGCGTGTTCCGGCCAAAGCGCGACACGGTGGATGCGCTTGGCCCCGGCGAAATCGGTTATTTCACCGCCGCCATCAAACAAGTGGCCGACACCCGCGTCGGCGATACGGTGACGGAAGACCGCGTGCCTTGCGCCGATATTCTGGACGGGTTCAAGCCTTCCCAGCCGGTGGTTTTTTGCGGGCTGTTTCCCACGGATTCAAGCCAGTTTGAGGATTTGCGCGAAGCCATGGCAAAACTGCGGCTGAACGATGCGAGTTTCGATTATGAAATGGAAACCAGCGCGGCGCTGGGTTTCGGTTTCCGGTGTGGTTTTCTGGGGCTTTTGCATTTGGAGATTATCCGCGAGCGCATTGAGCGCGAGTTTGATATCGACCTCATTACGACCGCGCCATCAGTGGTCTACCACCTGCATATGAATGACGGATCGGTTATCGAATTGCACAATCCGGCGGATATGCCGGATGTTGTTAAGGTCGACCATATTGACGAGCCGTGGATTGATGCCTCGATTTTAGTGCCGGACGAATATTTGGGGGCCGTGCTGAAACTGTGCGAAGACCGGCGCGGACGCCAGAAAAATCTGAGCTATGCCGGCTCGCGCGCCATGCTGGAATATGCCCTGCCGCTGAATGAGGTGGTGTTTGATTTTTACGACCGGCTCAAATCTGCCACGCGCGGCTATGCCAGTTTCGATTATCAATTGAGCGATTATAAAACCGGCGATCTGGTTAAAATGTCCATTCTCGTCAATTCCGAGCCGGTGGATGCGCTGTCGACCATTGTACATCGTGAGCGCGCCGAGATGCGCGGGCGGGCCATGTGCGAACGGCTGAAAGATTTGATCCCGCGCCATTTGTTCAAAATTCCCATTCAGGCGGCACTCGGCGGCAAAATTATCGCGCGCGAAACCATTGCCGCACTGCGTAAGGATGTGACGGCCAAATGCTATGGTGGCGATGTGAGCCGCAAGCGCAAACTGCTCGACAAGCAAAAAGAAGGCAAAAAGAAAATGCGTCAGTTCGGCAAGGTCGACATTCCCCAGGACGCGTTTATTTCCGCGCTCAAAATGGACGATTAGGCGCATCACCGCTTGTTTTCAGTCGGTGGGCGGGTATATTCGCCTTTCTGGACAGGTGGCCGAGTGGCTGAAGGCGCACGCTTGGAAAGCGTGTAGGCGTTAACGCGTCTCGAGGGTTCGAATCCCTCTCTGTCCGCCATTTTTTGAAAATCGTGCGGCCCCGCAATGTGGAGCCGGCGGCGGATGCATATTGGGAGAGCAAAATGACACAGCGAACGACATTGGCAGGCCTTCAGATCGACACACAGCTTGCGGATTTCATCGAAAATGAGGCTGTTGCGGGCACGGATGTGACGGCCGATGCTTTCTGGGCGGCGGCGGCTGAAGTCATCAATACACATCGCGACACGAACAAAGCATTGCTCGCCAAGCGCGACGACTTGCAAGGCAAGATTGACGCGTGGCATGTGGCGCAAAAAGGCCACCCGCATGATGCGCCCGCCTATCGCGCGTTTTTGGAAGAGATCGGCTATCTGGTTCCGGAAGGGCCGGATTTCCAGATCGAAACCGCCAATGTTGACCCCGAAATTGCCAAAATCGCCGGCCCGCAGCTTGTGGTGCCGGTCAAGAATGCACGATTTGCGGTCAATGCGGCCAATGCCCGTTGGGGCAGCCTGTATGATGCGTTTTACGGCACGGATATTATTCCCCAAGACGGCGATATGGCGCCGGTCGGCAGCTATAACCCGACACGCGGCAATGAAGTAATACGCCGTGCCAAGGCACTGCTTGACGAAATTGCCCCGCTTGACGGTGTTTCGCATGCCGACGTGACGGGATACGCGATTGCTGAGGGTGCGTTGGTGGCCGCCCATGCAGGCGGGTCGGCCGGTCTTGTAAATCCTGAAAAATGTGTCGGCTTTCAGGGCGAAGCCAGTGCGCCTTCCGCCATTTTGCTGAAAAACAACGACCTGCATGTCGAGATTATGATCGATGCGGGCCATAATATCGGCAAGGACGATCCGGCCCATGTTGCCGATGTCATGATGGAATCGGCCGTTACCACAATTATGGATTGCGAAGACAGTGTGGCCGCCGTTGACGGTGAAGACAAGGTTGAGGCCTATCGCAATTTGCTCGGTCTTTTGAAACGCGACATTTCCGTGTCGATGAAAAAGGGTGGCCGCGAAATGGTGCGCAAGCTGAACGATAACCGCACCTATCACGATTTGGCGGGTGGCCAGTTCACGCTACCCGGCCTGTCGACCATGCTGATCCGCAATGTCGGGCATCTGATGACCAATCCGGCGATTTTGGACGATCGTGGCGACGAAGTGCCCGAAGGCATTATGGACGCGCTGGTCACCGGTTTGCTTGCCAAGCATGATTTGGGCAAAGCCGATGCCGCGCTGAAAAACAGCCCTGCCGGGTCGGTCTATATCGTGAAACCGAAAATGCACGGGCCCGAAGAAGTGGCTTTCACCGATACGCTGTTCGCTGCTGTGGAGACGGCACTTGGCCTGCCGGCCCTGACCATGAAAATGGGGATTATGGATGAAGAACGCCGCACGACGGTCAATCTGAAAGAATGTATTCGTGCGGCCAAACAGCGGGTGATTTTCATCAACACTGGCTTTCTCGATCGCACGGGCGATGAGATTCATACCTCGATGGAAATGGGTCCGATGATCCGCAAAGCGGAAATGAAGGCGACGGGCTGGCTCAATGCCTATGAAGACTGGAATGTTGATATCGGTCTGGCGTGCGGCCTGCAGGGGCGCGCACAGATTGGCAAGGGCATGTGGGCCATGCCCGATTTGATGGCCGATATGCTGGAGCAGAAAATCGGCCAGCCGCGCGCCGGTGCCGATTGTGCGTGGGCACCCTCACCAACGGCGGCCACAGTACACGCCATTCACTATCACCGCGTGGATGTGGAAGCCGTGCAAAATGATTTGAAAGCGCGGCAACGCGCGCCACTGGACACAATCTTGACCATGCCGGTCGAAACCCATCCGCAATGGAGCCCGGATGATGTTCAACAGGAATTGGACAATAATGCGCAAGGTATTTTGGGTTATGTGGTGCGTTGGATTGACCAGGGTGTGGGGTGCTCGAAAGTGCCCGATATTCATGATGTCGGTTTGATGGAAGACCGCGCGACATTGCGCATTTCAAGCCAGCATATTGCCAATTGGTTGCATCATGGCATTTGTAGCGAAGATCAGGTCATGGCGACGATGAAACGCATGGCGCTGGTGGTGGACGGGCAAAATGCAGATGATCCGGCCTATACGCCAATGGCAGAAAATTTCGACGGGTCAATCGCCTTTGCCGCGGCTTGCGATTTGATTTTCAAGGGGCGCGAACAGCCTAGCGGCTATACCGAGCCGCTTTTGCATGCGCGTCGGCTGGAATATAAGGCGCGCGGCTAGTTCTGCCCGCGCGCTTTGAGCGCCGAATAGACATAGCCCGCTACGGCACCCGACAGGCATAAAGCAATAAAGCCGTCAATATCGCGCGCCGGGCCAATCGGCGTAATCGCGAACAGCGCTTTCAACGCGAACAGGGTAACGGCCACGCCAACAAAGCCGCCCAGCCCATGTGCGACATGCGGTAAAATTTTGACCAAACCGGCAATGACGCCAGTGACGGGCATAGCGATGAGAAATCCAAAACCGAAAATTGTCGCTATCAGCGGCAGGCCGCTAACCAGATCTTGCGCTGTGGTCGCCAGTCGGTCGGCGAAGGGCACGTTGAGCCCAAGCGCGGCTATCTCGGCGAGATTAAATTGCGTGGCTGTCAGGATGAACAGGAAGATCAGCATGGCCCAGCTCACAATAAAGGAAAACACGGTCTGTCTGCGCGGCAAAAGATTTTTCATTCTTAATTCCCTGAATAGAGCTAGACTATAGCCGCCCAAGTCCTTGTGTTGCAATGATTGTAGGCAGGCGGTTATGATACCCTTCCACGACACCGGGAAAATAGTTATGAAATTTGCACTCAAACTCGCCTTTATTGGCTGGGCAGGTCTGATTGGCCTGGCCGCCCAGCCCGCATTCGCAAGCGACTACACGCTGGAAGAAGTCGTGAATGGCATCGACATGCCGTGGGGCATTGCGTTTTTGCCCGATGGCGACATGCTGGTGACCGAATTGTCCGGGCAGTTGCGGTTGATCCGCGAGGGTGAACTTCAGCCGCAGCCGGTGGCGGGTGTGCCGGAAAGCTATTATGCCGGACAGGGAGGGCTGATGGATATTCTCCTGCATCCCGATTTTGCGGCTAATAAGCTCGTTTATCTGTCGCTGGCTGTTGGGGATCGGGATGCTAATACGCTGCGTGTGATACGCGGGCGTTTTGACGGAGCGGGTTTGGAAGATGTTGAAACGGTCTTCGAGGCAGCTCCCACTAGAGATACCCCTGCACATTACGGTGGTCGAATGACATTTTTGCCTGATAATACCCTGCTGGTCACGGTCGGCGACGGGTTTGATTTTCGCGAGGATGCGCAAAACCGCGCAAATCATATTGGCACAATCGTGCGTGTGTCCGAGACAGGTAAAGTTCCAGCTGACAATCCATACGTAGATGACCCAGCTGCCCTACCGGAAGTTTGGTCATACGGACACCGCAATGCGCAAAGCATTATTTATGATGCGGGCACCGATACCGTTTTCCAAACCGAGCACGGACCGCGCGGGGGAGATGAGCTAAACATTATCGAACCTGCGCAAAATTATGGCTGGCCTGCAATAACTTATGGCATTGATTATTCGGGCCTGCGCATTTCGCCCTATACCTCTCATGAGGGCATGGAACAGCCCCTGGAATATTGGGACCCTTCATTCGGTCCCAGCGGAATGACGGTCTATCGCGGGGGCGCATTTCCGGACTGGGACGGCGATATTTTCATGACCTCGCTGGTTTTCAACCATGTAATCCGTGTCGATATGGATGGTCGGGTTTCCGGCGCGCAACAAACCCTCTTTGACGAGATTGGCGAAAGACTGCGCGACATTCGCACCGGCCCCGATGGCGCACTGTACATTCTGTCGGAAGGCACGGGCGCGGGCGACGGGCGGGTTTGGCGCGTGCGGGCGACCAACCGCTAAGTTTCAAAAATTAAAGCGTCTGGGGGTGGACGCACACCGCCCCATGGCGTATAACGCGCCGATATTCATCTGGAGGCATTGAAAATGGCTGTACCGAAGAGAAAAGTGACGCGGTCGCGACGCGGCAAACGCCGGTCAGCCGATGCGCTGTCCAACCCAACTTATGTGGAAAATCCCGATAGCGGCGAGTTGCACCGTCCGCATCATATCGACCTGAAAAGCGGCATGTATCGCGGTCGACAGGTGATCGAACCCAAAGACTGATAATTTTTGTCGATTGACTGGTCTATTCGCGCGCGGTGAGAGCCGCGCGTATTTTTTTGGCGATATTTTCGCTTTCCGGCATCTCTCTCGGATGGAGGGACGCGGGAACAACACCCATAACAGCATTGCACATAACCAGCGCCGAGGCTTGGGTGAGGGTTTCACGCGTTACCTGTCCGGTTGTGATGGGCCATTCCTCAATCTGTGACAGCGCGAGAATACGTGCGCGCGTGATGCCGGGAAGCGCGCCTTCATCTGTGGTCGGTGTAATGAGTGCGCCGTTCCGCAAGACAAATATATTTCCCGCCGTGGTGCCCGTCACCCGCCCGTGCTGGTTGACCAGCACCGCATCATCGGCGCCATTGGCAATGGCGGCGCGGCGGGCGAGAATATGCGCGGCATAATTGGTTGACTTAACCGGAGACAAATCCTGCCCTGCCGGTTGCAACACTTCCGACAGGCTCAAACTTACATGGGCCGGTGGGGTCGGCGCGGGTGTCGCCTGCATCAGCCAGTTCGGGGCGGCCGGTGCTGCGGGAACCAGCCCGCGCCCACCATCGCCACCGGTCACGGTGATGCGAATGACGGCACGGTTCTCAGTTGGCGTGTTTTGGTTCAGTAATTCGACTGCGGCGGCATGTAGGCCTTCCGCATCATAAGGCATTGCAAAGCCAAACAGCGCGCAGGCTTGCCACAACCGCCCCATATGCGCAGGCCACTGCGTCGGCGTGCTGTTTTTGGCAAGTATTGTCTCGAACACGGCTTCGCCCAAAAGCAGGCCGCGATCATTGGCGGATATGGTCGTATCCGAAGCCAGAAATTCACTGTTCAGCCAAATCATGCGCGCGCCGCTTCTTTTCCGCCGTGAAAGGCGGTTGCAAGGTGCAAAAAGTTCGATATCAATTGCCGCCCTTGCGGGGTGAGCACGGATTCGGGATGAAATTGCACGCCATATAGCGGCGCGCTTTTATGTTCGAGGGCCATAATCTCGCCCGCGCCACTATACGCCGTGGCCGAGAGGCTCGCCGGCAAGTGCGCGACGATAAGCGCATGGTAGCGTCCGGCGTCAAATGGATTTTCCAGCCCGTCAAACAAAGGCGTGGCCTTATGCGTGATGGGTGAGGTTTTGCCATGCATGGGTTCTTCGGCACGCCTTATCACGCCGCCAAAAGCGGCCGCCATTGCCAGATGTCCCAGACACACGCCCAGCATTGGCACATGACCGGCAAGCGATTTGATTAAGGGCACGCTGACGCCGGTCGTATCGGGCCCGCCGGGGCCCGGTGAAAAAATAATGGCCGTGGGCTCAAGCGCGGCAATTTCCGGCGCGCCCATCATGTCCTGATTGATGATTCGGGTGTCAAATCCTGCTTCGCGCACATAGCGCGCCAGCGTTTCCACGAAGCTGTCATAATGGTCAATGACGAGTATCATGCCGAGCGCACCCCTGCCGGCGTGTCGGAGAGCGCGGCAATCAGGCCGGAGGCTTTGTCGAGTGTCTCGTTATATTCGGCATCGGCCGCGCTGTCGGCGACAATGCCGCCCCCGGCGTGGAAATACACATCGCGGCCCTTAATAACGGCAGTCCGGATCAGAATATTCGTGTCCATCTGCCCGTCAAAACCGATATAGCCCATGGCCCCGCAATAGGGCCCGCGCGCATGCGGTTCCAATTCGGCGATCACGCCCATCGCCTGAATTTTCGGCGCGCCGGTGATCGAGCCGCCGGGAAAGCAGTCGCGCAAAGCCTCAAGCGGGCTGCTGTCGGCGCGCAAAGTGCCGCGAATGGTTGAGACCAGATGATGCACGTTAGAAAATTTTTCAAGCGCGCAAAGCTGGGGCACCTCGATGGACCCGTCGCGACAGCTTTTCGCCATATCATTACGCAACAGGTCAACAATCATTGTGTTTTCCGCCCGATCCTTGCCGCTTGCCAGCAAATCGGCGGCAATTTTTTCGTCGAGCGCAGGCGTGGCCCCGCGCGGGCGCGTGCCCTTAATCGGGCGGCTTTCCAAAGTGCCATGGGCGCAGTGCAAAAATCTCTCCGGCGAAGCGGATGCGAGCGACCAAGTGTCATAGACCGCAAATGCTGAAAACGGCGCAGGCGAAAACTGGCGCAGGCGTTGGTAATAGCCAAAGCCGGTGTCGGTGGGGTCGAGGCGGCCATGAAAACGCTGGGCAATATTGGCCTGGAAGATTTCACCGTCCAAAATCCGCTCAACCACTTGCGTGACGGTATCTCGGAAATCCTGCGCGTCAAAATTGCTTTGCGGTGCATGACCGGCGCGCATGGGCGCATCGGATAAAGCTGCCGGTTTTGCACTGTCCGCCAGCGTGTCGAGACAGTTTTTCCAGTGGGTAATTTCGCTTTCGGCCTGTCGGCGTCTGGCTTTGGGGTCTGTTTCGGGCAGGCCGGTCGCAATGATGAAAGCGCGGCGCGCGCGCATGTCAAAGGCCAGAACCGTTGCGTAAAGCCCCAGCGTGAGGCCGGGGAGCCCAAGGTCGTCATGGGCATTCCGGTTGATATTGTCCGGCACCGGATGCAGTCCGTGCGCCAGATCATATCCGAAAAATCCGGCCAGCCCGCCGCGGAAACCGGGTACTTGTGCGTCAATTGTCGGCGGCAAATCCCGCCAAAGGTCTGCGCCTGGGCGCAAAGCTGCATCCGCCGCCTCGAAATGCCGGCAGGCGTGTTGGGGTGGCCCCGACACGATCTGATAGGGGCGCGTGGCGATATAGCTGGCGCGCGCGGCTGCGTGCGCGTCATGGCTTGAATCGAGCCACAGTGCATGGGGTGTCTCGGCATGGGGCGCGAACACGGCCTCCGGCGGCACCCAGCCTATCTCGGCGATGAGCCCGCCTGCGGCGTCGGCATAAAACAACAAGTCGGGCGCGTTGTCGGGCATTCAGCTGTCAACACCGGCCGCGCGTCGCGGACGCGGATACCAGTCCGGCGCGGCATATTCGATTTCGGGCTGAACCGATGCGGCGCAAGCTATCGTGACCAAAGACCAATATCCCAATGTTTCGCAAGTGTGCCAGACAAGGGCGTCGACAGTGGTATTTTTTTGCGAACTGCCCAGGTGAAAGGCTTGTGCGTCATGCCCGTCCGCCGACACGGTGAGGGCCAGCGCGGCGCCCGCCACCCATGTCCAAGAGGTCGGGGCCGTTTGGCGCTGCCAGGCGAACAAATCGCCTGCGCCCAGCAAAACCAGCCTTTGGCCGGAGGTTTTGCCAGTCTCGAAATGCCCGTCAGCATGCCGGGGCAGGCGCAAGGCTTCGGCGACATCTGTTATCGCCATATCGGGGGTAATGTCGTCCAGCGCCTGCGGCAGCATCAAAAATTATCCTTACGGGCGCGAATTTCCGCAAACACATCGACATCCGTCGCCTCGGCCATGCCGAGTTGCGCGCGAATGCGCGCATCATGCGGGCGCAAAAACGGGTTGGTGGCGCGTTCAAGGCCGATCTGTGTCGGCACGGTCGGCTTGCCATCGGCGCGCAGGGCGGTGATTTTTTGTACGCGGGTTTGCAGGGCGTCATTGTCCGGGTCGACACTCACGGCAAAGGCCGCATTGGCGGCTGTGTATTCATGCGCGCAATAAACGGTTGTGGAATCTGGAAGCGCGGCGAGTTTTTGCAGGCTCTCCCACATTTGCGCCATGGTTCCTTCAAAAACCCGCCCGCAGCCCAGCACAAACAGGCTGTCGCCGACAAAAGCGTTTTGCGTGTCGGGCATGTGATAGGCAATATGGCCCAATGTATGCCCGCCCACATTCAGCACATATACGTCATGCGCGCCAAGTTTCACCGTGTCGCCGTCATCCACTTTCACATCAATGCCCGGAATACGCTCGGCCTCACCTGCCGGGCCGATAATTTGACAGCCGGTTTTTTCCTTGATCTCAAGATTATTGCCGGCATGGTCAAAATGATGATGCGTGTTCCAAATATGGCTCAGCGTCCAGCCGCGCGCGTCAAGTGTGGACAAAATCGGGCCGGTTTCGGGCGTGTCGATACAAGCCGTTTGCCCGCTCTCGGCGTCGTGAACCAGATAGCCGTAATTGTCACTCAGGCACGCAAACTGGGCAATTTCGATGGTAGACATGTGTCGCTCCCCATATAAATGTCGCGCCCTGTCTGGCGCATAACCTCTTCGGAGTATACTGTTCTGGTCATGGCTGTCGACATTCTCGAACTTGCTGAATTTTATGCCGGTCTCGATGGAGCGCGGGCGCGTGTGCAAATTGTAGAGAAAATAGATGCTTTATGGCCTGACCCGCAGCCTGAACCGGTGCTGGGCTTCGGTTATGTCCTGCCCTATGCCGATGCGCTGTGGCCCAATGCCGTCTGGCATTTGTGTATGCCGGCCCAGCAAGGTGTTCTGGTGGAAGACCGACCCGCCGGCGCGCGCGCGGCACTGGTCGATGAAGGCCTCTTGCCGTTGCGCGACGGTGCGTTGGCGCGCGCCATTATTGTTCACGGGCTGGAGGCGGCCAATCACAGCAATGCGCTTTTGAACGAAATTTGGCGAATTTTGGTACCCAATGGCCGCGCGATTTTTGTTGTGCCCAACCGCACCGGCATGTGGGCGCGCCGGGATGCCACGCCCTTTGGGGCAGGTCGCCCGTTCAGTCGCCAGCAATTGCGCCGCCAGCTTAAAGCCGCCGGGTTTTCGATTGCCGGCATCCGCCCCGCACTAATGCTGCCACCGGCATTGCCGCAATTTCTGGTGCGCCTGCTGTCACCCGCCGAACGCTTGCTGGGGCTGATACTGCCGCAAATCGGCGGTGTTTGGGTGGTCGATATTGTGAAACAAGTGCCAGCACCCATTCGCGCCAAGCGGCGACAAAATATGGGGCTGGGTGTGCCGGTGCGCCCGGCCTTTTCGCGCGGTGTTCTGTCACGGAAAAAACTGGGCGCGCGCGGCTAGCGCGTGAGTTCGAAAACCACCAGTTCGGCCATAAGGTTTTGCCACGCTGACGGGCGGCCCGTGCTGTGGTGCACTTTTCCATTGGTCACTGTGAGGCATGTTTCCACGCGCAAGGAAAGTTCATCGCACAAATCGGTCAGGTCAAGCATGCTGCACAGATGAATATTGGCTGTCTCATACCATGTGGCCGACAGCGCCTGCGTTTCCGGCATGCGCCCGCGCAAAGCCAGTGCCAGACGGATGCGCCAATGCCCGAAATTCGGGATCGATACAATGAGCTTGGACCCGATGCGCGACATCTCCTGCAAAACCTCTTTCGGGCGCCGGGTGGCCTGCAATGTCTGGCTCAAAATTACCGTATCAAAGCCTTGATCTGGATAATAAGACAAATCCGTATCAGCATTGCCCTGCACAACGGCCAGCCCACGGCTTACGCAGGCATTCACCCCCTGCTGGCTTAATTCCAGCCCGCGCGCATCGACATCGCGCTCGGCGACCAGAAGTTCCATCAATTCGCCGTTTCCGCAGCCAATATCAAGCACCCGCGTGCCCCGTTCGACGAGGCTCGCAATAAGCATGAGGTCAATCCGCTTTTCATTCAGATTGCCATTGGCGCTGGCGCGTGGGTCAATCATTATGCGCTCCCGAAACTTCTGGCAGGGGCAGCCCCCGCGCGACGGCGGCGGCGTTCAAAAACCCGATAATCGTCTGTTCCATTTCCGGTTCGTCCAGCAAAAATGCGTCATGGCCCTTGTCGCTTTCAATTTCGACAAAGCTGACATTGGCGCCTGCCGCATTTAGCGCGCGCACCAGCGAAATGCTTTCGCTGGTCGGAAACAGCCAGTCGCTGGTGAAAGACACCACACAAAAGCGCGCCTTGGTGTTGGCAAAGGCATCCGCCAGCGTGCCGCCAAAATCGGCGGCGAGGTCGAAATAATCCATCGCGCGGGTAATGTAGAGATAGCTGTTGGCGTCAAACCGGTCGACAAAACTTATCCCCTGATGTCGCAGATAGCTTTCAATCTGGAAGTCAGCTTCAAAGCCATAGCTCAACCGGTCGCGGTCTTGCAGGTTGCGCCCGAATTTGCGTTGCAGGGCGGCCTCCGACAGATAAGTGATATGCGCGGCCATGCGCGCAACGGCAAGACCTTTGCGCGGTGCGGTATTTTCGGCGGCATAATTGCCACCATGCCAGTCCGGGTCGGCCAGAATTGCCTGTCGGCCAACTTCGTGAAAAGCGATGTTTTGCGAGGAATGGCGTGCCGCGGTGGCGATCGGAATGGCCGAGAATACACGCTCGCCATGCGCTGCCGCCCATTGCAGAACCTGCATGCCGCCCATCGATCCGCCAATGACGCAAAACAAATCCGGTATCTTCAGCCGGTCAAGCAGAACATTTTGCGCGCGTACCATGTCGCCTATGGTGATGACCGGAAAGTCGAGGCCATAGGGCGTGCCGTCGGCGCGCTGGCTGGACGGGCCGGTGGAACCTGCACAGCCGCCAATGACATTCTGGCAGATGACGAAATATCTGTCCGTGTCGACGGGTTTGCCGGGGCCGACCATATTGTCCCACCAGCCGGCGCGCCCGGTGAGCGGGTTGGCCCCGCTCGGATGGTGGTCGCCGGTCAGCGCGTGGCAAATCAATATGGCGTTTGACTTGTCGTCATTCAGCGTCCCGTAAGTGCGATAGGCGAGCGTCAACGTATCCAGCACCGACCCGTTATCAAGGGTGAGCTGTGCGTCTTCGAGAACTAGGCGCTTGCCATCTGCCGAATTTTCATGCCCGACCATATATCCTCCGACCCGGTCAATATGCCAAATCTCCGCGGTCTGAACCGTGCAGAACGCATAGCAACCTTATCGCTAAAATCAATCTTTCCTTTGATTTACACGCTCTTGCGCCTTAAGACTAGGCGCTATTGAAAAACACCCATACCTTAAGAGACAGGCATGGATCGAAACATGGACAAAACCGGATTATCGGCAATCCGGAAAGAAATTGACGCTCTCGACGCGCAAATGCGCGCCTTGTTGCTGGCGCGTGCGCGGCTGGTGGAAGAGGTGGCGCGCAGCAAAGCCGGCGAGCCGGAAACCATGCCCTTGCGTCCGGCCCGTGAAATGAAGCAAATGCAGGCGCTTGCCGACTGGCATGCAAGCGAAAATCCGCCTTTTGGCCTGGCGAGCCTGTTGGCGGTTTGGCGCGAAATTATCGGCGCGGCGCTTGCGCAGCAGGGCGGTCTGGTTGTGCATGTATGTGCAGAAACGGTACAACTTGGTCGCGATCATTTTGGCGTGGCGGCGCAATATCAGGAACATGACAGTGCCAATGATGCGTTGCGCGCCTGTGACGCCAACCCCCGTTCGGTGGCGGTGATACCCCTTGAGGCGGGTTTCACGCCCACGGGCCCGGCAGGCGTGTTTGCGCGCCTCCCCATTTTGCAGCAAACGGTTTTGGGCGAGGCAGCTGCACTGTGCTATGGCGCGGTTCCGTTCGAGCTGGATGAAACGATGGTGACGCTGGCATGCACTGGCCTGTCGCAAGTGTCTGAAGTCGAGGCTGCATGTATTATTGGGCAAAATCAAACACATGCGCTCATTGAACTCGCTGCGCCCTTGTGTGCTGATGAGATTGCCGACAAATATGGCGCCTCTGTCGTCTGGCTTGGAAATTATGACCTTTTGCATGTTTCTGACGGGCAGGAGAAGTGATCATGAAACCGGTTCCAAAAGAAGGCATTCTTGACATGCCGGCCTATGTCGGCGGGCGCGATGCGATTAAGGGAATTGCCAACCCTTATAAAATGTCGGCCAATGAAAATCCGCTGGGCGCCAGCCCTGCCGCGCTCGCCGCGCTGGAAAAAGCCTTTGACCCTTCAGTTTACCCTGACGGACACGCAACCGCTTTGCGCGAGGCGCTGGCCAAGCTGAACGGGCTGAACGCTGACAATATTGTATGTGGCAACGGGTCGGATGATATTTTGCAATTGCTGGCGCAGGCCTATTTGGGGCCGGGTGATGAGGTGTTGCACACCGAACATGCGTTTTTGATCTACAAACTTGCAAGCCGCGCCACGGGTGCGCGGCCGCTTGCCGTGCGCGAAACGGAGCTGACCGCCAATGTTGACAGTTTGCTGGAAGCGGTGACGCCGGCAACCCGCATGGTGTTTCTGGCCAATCCCAATAATCCGACCGGCACAATGCTTGCGCGCGATGATATTGTCCGCCTGCATGCCGGCCTTGGCGGGGACACCATATTGGTGCTCGATGGCGCCTATGCCGAATATTGCGACCCGCAAACCTATCCGGCCGGTTTTGACCTTGTTGAACAGCACAACAATGTTGTGACCACACGCACATTTTCCAAGGCCTATGGGCTGGCGGCATTGCGGCTGGGTTGGGGCTATTGCCCGCCCGATATCGCCAATGTGCTGAACCGTCTGCGCGGGCCATTCAATATCAACCAACCGGCGATGGCCGCCGGTCTTGTGGCACTTGAGGATCAGGGACATATCGAAGCCAGCCGGTCGCATAATGCTCACTGGCGCGAATGGTTGGTGCAACAGCTTGGCGGCATTGGTTTCAGCGTGCGGGCATCCTTCGCCAATTTCATTCTGGTCGAATTTGACAGCGACCAGCAGGCCGCCGCCGCCGAAGCGTTTTTATGCGCGCGCGGCGTCATTCCGCGCGGCCTCACGGCTTATGGCCTGCCACATGCTTTGCGTCTGAGCATCGGTACGGAAGCGGCCAATCGTGCCGCCCTTGCCGCTTTGACCGACTTTGTTGCTGAGGCAGATGCGGAGACAGGTAAATGAATAAACCGCATATTGCCCTAATTGGGCTGGGGCTCATCGGCTCGTCGTTGGGTCATGCGTTTAAAAAATACGAGCTGACGGATCATATTAGCGGTTACGCGCGCTCGCCGGAAACGCGAGCACGCGCGCGGGAACTGGGTTTTGTTGATGCCGTTCACGACAGTGCCGCCGGTGCGGCAGACGGGGCCGATGTGGTGTTTTTGAACGTGCCGCTCAGTGCCATGGCACCATTGGCAGAAGACATTATGCCGGTGCTGAAATCCGGCGCGGTGCTGACAGATGTCGGCTCAGTCAAACAATGTGTGTTGGATGACATTCTGCCCCTGCTGAAAGACGGTGTATTTCTCGTGCCCGGCCATCCGATCGCAGGCACGGAATATTCCGGCCCCGATGCCGGTTTTGCCGAATTGTTTGAGGGGCGCTGGTGCATTTTAACCCCGCCGGGTGAGACGAATTTGCACGCGGTTGAAACCGTGGCGGGCCTGTGGCGCGATATTGGCAGCGAGGTCGAATTTATGGATGCCCGCCACCATGATCTTGTGCTGGCGATTACCAGCCATTTGCCCCATCTGATTGCGTTCAATATTGTGGGCACCGCCGCCCAACTGGAAAGCGATACGCGCAGTGCCGTCATTAAATATTCCGCCAGCGGCTTCCGCGATTTTACCCGTATTGCCGCGTCCGATCCGATTATGTGGCGCGATATTTTTCTGAAGAACAAGGAAGCGGTTCTGGAAATGCTGGGGCGTTTCAATGAAGACCTCGTGGCCCTGCAACGCGCCATCCGGCATGGCGATGCGGATTATCTGCAAAACACCTTCAGTCAAACCCGCGAAATTCGCCAAAGCGTGATTGATGCCGGTCAGGATGTTGATGCGCCGAATTTTGGCCGCGACCTGCCGAGCAAGCCCGATGCGGGCTAGCGCCAGCGCGGGGCAGGGCCGACGTCTAACGGGCCGATAAAGCTGCGTGCCTGCCGGAACCGCAGGGGCACTTGCAAGCGGTCGCGCGATTTGCCCGAGAATGCCGAGGAGAGTTGCGCCAGCAACATCAGCCGGCTCCGGTCGCGTTTGCGGGTGAGGCCGGCATCTTCCAAAAGTTCAAACAGGGCACCAAGATTAACCACGTCCATATCAAGCTTGCCGTCAACAAACCCGTTGGCCGCGAGTTTCAAACGGCCCGAGCCGCGAAAGGTCAGCGCGTCGCGCACGATAATGAACTTGTCAATGCCAACAAGGTCGCCGGCGGCAGGGGTTCCGGTCAGCCAGCTTTGCGGCGTATCAATGTCAAGCTCACCGCGCGAGATGCCAAGCCGCGCATCGCCCTCTATGCGCCCTGTGCGCAACGCAATATCGGTGCGCGCGGCATTGTCGCGTGCACGCCGGACATGCAGGGCCACATCGTCGCCGGACAGAACCAAGGTTTCTTTCTTTGTCGCGATCCGCATTTGCGGCTTGGTGAAGGTGAAGGATGCGCGCACCAACCCTTGTGTGTCCAAAACAAGACTGGCGAGATTGCCGTCATGGTCAAGGCGCAGTTTGGCAAAATTCGTGGCGAGCCTGTGCGGTGACGAAAAATCCACAACAGCATGGTCGGTTTCAAACGGCATAACGGTAAAGCGCAAAGCGGGTACCGACCAGTTGAGTTTTTCGCCCTGCCAGCCCATCTCGGTGAAATCCATGGTCATGCGTGCCGGAAAGCCCGCGCGCACAACATTTTTCCATGTGATGTTCTCCGCGCCCAGACGCGCTTCGATTTCGTCACCGGCATAGGACCATAAAAAGAAAAAGCCGACACCGAGCGCAAACAGCGCGACAAACGGGGCGAACAGCCAAATGCGGGAACGTGTCAACATGCGATCGGTCAAGTGAAAACGGGCAGGCCCGTGAGTGACCAAATATAGCGCACATATTCGCCGAGCAGTAAGGCAAAAGTGCCGGGATAGCGCCACCACGCATCCATGCGGACATTTTCTGGAACCACCGGATAGGCCGACAGGCGAATGGCGGGCATGGCGCGACGCATTTCCAGAAAGGCGCGCGGCACATGATGCGCGCTGGTGACGATGATGAGCGACTTATAGCCGTGAATCTCGGCCCAAAGTGCTGTTTCATGGGCATTTTCCCTGGTGTCTTTGGCAATGTAATCAAGGTCCAGACAGCAGGCGACATTGTCCAGACCTGGCGGGGCCATAGCCAAAATAGTGTCAAAATTCTGGTCGGCATAGACACCGGAAATCAGTAGGCGTTGGCCCTTGCCGCGCGCCAGCATGTCAAGCCCGACGCTGATACGGGCGCTGGCCGTGCCGGTGAAAACAACAATGCCGTCAGCCGTTGGGATATCGTCCGGTTTGGTGTCGAGATTATTGGCGAAGACCCCGAAGAAAAACGTAAATATAACCAGCGCGCCGCCGCAGGCGAGCAAAAGTTGGCGCAGTATTTTCTTCAGCAGGCTTGGGTCGTCGGTGTTTTCAAATCTTGTCATATGCGTTTAGCTTACACGCGCGCCTTAAGGCTTGTCATGACATAGTATCTTGTGACCTGCCAGCTAAACGGCACAGCAATGGCCGGCACGCAAGTGAGGTAGACCAGAAAACCGCTGCTGCGCGCATCGGGCACCAAGGAACCGAGCGCGTAAAAAAAGCCCAAAGCGGCCAGAAATCCAAGCGCTGAAGCAATGGCGGTCAGTTTGACAAAGTGGGTTTCAAAGCGCCGCGAGATAAAACTGTCTTGCGCGCCGATTTGATGCAACACATCCAAAATATCTTCATTTGTTTTCAGCCCGGCGCGGGTGGCAAATAATATGACCGTGCCGGTTGCCAATGTCACCATCACCAGCACAAGTCCGGCAAAAAACCGCAAGGCCTGTGCCATGCGCTCCAGCGTCTCGCGCCACCGCCCATGCGTGTCAAGCCGCGCGCCCGGCGCCACCGCCGTCAGTCGTGCGCGCAAAGCAGCTTCGGCAAAACTTGCCGTGCGATCGGGGGTCACTTCGATCAGCAACGGCAGCGGCAAATCGGTTGAAATGTTGCCCGCGCCGAGCCACGGCTCCAAGAGCCGGATAAGCTCGCCCTTATCCAGCACGCGGAAATTGGCGACACCCGGCGTGGCAGACAATTCGCGCAAAACAGCCGGTAACTGGTCGTCGGCCGTCTGGTTGCGGGTCTCCACAATTTGAATGCTGACAGCACTGGTGGCACGCGTCAGCCAGCGTTCGGCAGCGCGATCGACAAGCACGGTGCTGCCAAGGGCAAGACACGCCAGGAGCGTCATCACCAGGGTGACGGCCAGCAGCGCCGGACCCGCCATATTGCGCGGCGGCAAAAGCGCGGTCGCGGAAGCGCCCCGTTTAAACATAGGAATGGGCCTCCGGCGACAGGCGCTGAATGTGCTGATTTTCAAGATGCAGGCGCGGGTGGTTAAAACTCGACCAAATGTAATTGTCGTGCGTGGCAATCAAAATCGTCGTGCCCATTTTGTTCAATTCATCCAGCAGGCGAAGCAGACGAATGCCCATTTCCGGGTCCACATTGCCGGTCGGTTCGTCGGCCACAATGAGACGCGGGCGTGCAATTACGGCGCGGGCGATGGCGGCGCGCTGTTTTTCGCCGCCTGACAGTGTTTCCGGCTTGCTGTTCATCTGCTGCCCAAGGCCGACCCAGTGCAGCAATTCGGTCACATTATCGCGATAGGCGGTTTCGCGCTTGCCGGCAATGCGTAAGGGAAGGATCACATTTTGATAGACAGTGAG